>JAOTYQ010000011.1 GCA_029861725.1 Acidimicrobiia bacterium
CCGAACGAGAACCTCGCGCGGGAGCTGATGGAGCTGTTCTCGACCGGGATCGGGCACTACACCGAGGACGACGTGCGGGCCGGTGCCCTCGCGCTGACCGGCTGGCGGGTCGACGACAACAACAACAACGCCGTCTACTTCGACTCCGAACGAGCCAACAGCGAACCGGTCACGTTCCTCGGCGAGACGAAGAACTGGGACATCGTGTCGGTGGTCGATCGGCTGTGCGACCACCCGGCGACCGCGGCTCGGATCTCATCGCTGATCTGGTACCACTTCGTTGGCACCCAGCTCGACGGCCAGCAGGCGGCCGACCTCGGGGCCTGGTGGCAGCAGCAGAACCTCGAGGTCAAGCCGCTGCTCACCCGGGTCTTCGACGAAGAGGGTTTCCGCGCCAACCATTACGCTCGGCCCCGGTCGGGGTTCGAGTTCTTCACGGCGCTGCAGGCGCTGGCGAACTTCGACCTGTCGGAGCACTGGCGGCCGAGGAACCTCGGGCAAGCGTTGTACGAGCCGCCGAACGTCGCCGGGTGGCCGACAGGGGATCGTTGGCTCGACGCCGACTCCATGCTGCGCCGCAGCGACATGCTGTTCAGCTTCGACTACGGGGACATCCCGGGCGCGCTCCAAGCAGGAGTCGACGAGATCCTGGACCGCTGCGGTCTCTTCGTCGTGAGCCAGTCTACGTTGGACGCACTGAACGGTGCAGAGGCGGGCCGATCGTCCTTCGGTGAGGAAGGCGTCGCACAACTCAGATGGCGGATCGCCCTGAGCAGCCCGGAGTTCCAGCTGACATGACAGGCCGACAACCGAGTGAGGGCGAGGGGCAGTCGAGCTCTGGCGAGTTTCGATACGGCCGCGAGCTCGCAGACGTCGACGGGAAGGACGAGATCGGCTATGACGGCGGCGCCGAGTACGGCCATGACGAGCACGGCTACGACAGTGGGCTCGTGACCCGCCGTCGGTTCCTGGCCGGGCTCGCGGTCAGCGGAGCGGTGGGCTACGGCGCCTTCTGGGCTCTGGGCCGACCGGAGGAGCTGGCGACCATCGATCCCACGACAACATCCCGGCCACCCCGGACGACCGGCGCCGCGGTCACGTTCCCCCCATCGACGACTACGACCGAGGCGGCGGATGAACTGGCTTCGAACCTGCTCGCCCCGGCGCCCGTCGACCAGCGAGTACTGGTGTTGATCGAGCTCGAGGGCGGGAACGACGGGCCGTCGACCGTCGTCCCGTATGGATCGGGCACCTACCACGACCTGCGACCCACTCTGGCCATTCCAGCCGACCAGGTCCTCGAGCTCGACGACGAGATCGGCCTCAACCCGAACCTCGGTCGCCTGTACAACCGTCAGATGGCCGTGGTCGAAGGGGTCGGTCCGGTCGACGGGTCGATGTCGCACTTCGAGATGGTGGCCCGCTGGGAGCAGGGCGATCTCTCCGGCACCAGTGGGCTCAGGACCGGGTTCCTCGCTCGGCTGGCCGACGCCCTCGACGACGGCTCTCCCACGATCGGCCTCTCGGTCGACGGGTTCACGCCCCGATTCAACAACGTCACCGCGTCGACGCTGTCGCTCAACCACTTGAACTCGCTGCGGGTGCTCACCAAGGACGAGTGGATCTTCCCCGCTTACCGGGAGGCGGTGACGAGCTTCAGCGGCGGTCCGATGACGACCACCCTGGTGGAGTCCTGGCGTCACCTCGTGGAGATCGGCAACGCCCTGCCCAACGAGATGACCGATATCGACGAGGAGTCGGCGATGGTGCAGGAGGGTGGCCACCTCGGCCGGCAGCTCGCCATCGCAGCAGAGATCATCCGGGCCGACATTGGTGTGCGGGTCGTCCATGCTCGCCTCAGCGGGTTCGACACCCACAAGGGCCACCAGTACAAGCAGGAGTCGCTCCTGCAGAGGGTGGACATGGCGGTCGATGGGTTCCTCCAGCAGCTGACCGATTCCGGGATGGCCGAGCGGGTCCTGGTGGCCACGTCGAGCGAGTTCGGCCGGCGGGCTGAGGAGAACGCAACCGGGCTCGACCATGGGGCGGCTTCGACGATGCTGTTGTTCGGCCCGGTGCGACCCGGTCGCTACGGAGCGCCGTCGTCGTTCGACGACCTCGACGATCGGGGCAACCTCAAGACGATGGTTCCCTTCGACAGCTACCTCGGCACCCTGGCCGAGGACTGGCTCGGGGTCGAGGCGGCCACGGTGCTACCGACCACGCCCGAGCTGCTCGACATCGTCTAGCCCGAGCTGGGCCCCTGGGACGTTCACGATCGTGTCACGGGGACGTTCGGCCCAAGGCCGAACTCCAGGAACCCTGCGGGTCCCCCCGGGCAGCCGACCCGCCGCACCCAGCCCGAGCTGGGCCAGTCGATGGATCCGGGAGCGGTCAGGCAGCGGTGGCGGCGGGGCTGCAGCCCCGGCACGGAACCGGTCCGAAGTGGGTGACGTGCTCGGTCCAGGCGGTGCCGTCGTGGAAGCGGAGGTCGTGCTGGTTGAGCGGGTCGGCGTGCCAGCCCTTGACGGCAGCGACCGGCTTGGCGGGTTCGGTCAACTTCATCATCGTGCTCATGCCTCGTACTCTGAGGCCCGGAACCGATCCCGAAATCGGGGCCTCCCCTAGTTGCCCCCAGGCCCTCTAGGGGATTCCGCCCCACCAGCCGCTGAATCGAGGCCGCTACTGTGACCACCGCCACACCGCCCGACGCCGAGCCGGTCTGGACCAACTGGTCAGGAAAGCAGTCGACGGCGACCGCGACCCTCCATCACGTCCGGAGCGAGGAGGACGCCGCGGCCGTCGCCGGAGAGGCCCGTGCCAGGGGTTCCACCGTGCGGGTGGCGGGCTCGGGCCACAGCCACCAGCCGCTGGTGCCCAACGATGGCGTCGTGGTCGATGTCTCGGCGTTGAGCGGCGTGATCTCGGTCGACACCGATGCCCAGCAAGCGTGGATGTGGGCGGGCACGCCGATCTATGCGCTCGGCCGGCCCTTGCACGAGGCGGGGTTGGCGTTGATCAACCAGGGCGACATCGACCGTCAGCTCATCGGTGGTGCTGTGGCCACCGGAACGCACGGGACCGGTGCCGAGCTGGCGAACCTGTCGGCGGCAGTGGTCGGAGCACGGATCGCACTGGCGTCCGGCGAGCTTGTCGACGTCACCGCCGAACAGCACCCCGAGCTGTGGCAGGTCGTCCGCCAGAATCTCGGTGCCGTCGGGATCGTGACCCGCCTCGCTCTGCAGTTGAGGTCGGCCTACCGGTTGCGGGAACGAGGGTCGTTCGAGACGTGGGCCGAGCTGGCGCCCACCCTCGAGAGAGCGGTCAACGAGGCGAGACACTTCGAGTTCTTCTGGTTTCCGACGACCGACACGGCGGCGGTCAAGTTCATCGACGAGACCGACGACGAGGCGGAGTATCCGCTCGCGACTGAGGGAAGCCGGGTCGGTTGGAACTACGAGGTGCTGCCGAACCACCGGACCTGGCCGCACACGGAGCTGGAGTACAGCGTGCCGCTGGAGGCGGGACCGGCTTGTCTCGATGCCATCCGGACGCTGCTCAGGAGAGACTTCCCGGAGATGCCGTGGCCGGTCGAGTACCGATCGTTGGCGGCCGACGATGTGTGGCTGTCGACGGCCTATGAGCGGCCGACAGTAACGATCTCGCTGCACCAGGGGGTGGAGGTCGATGACGAGCCGCTGTTCCGGGCCGCCGAGGAGGTGGTGCGGTCGTTCGACGGCCGACCGCACTGGGGGAAGGTCAACTACCTGACGGGCGGCGACCTGGAGGCGATCCATCCGCGATGGAGCGACTGGTGGGCGGTACGTGACCGTTACGACCCGGATCAGGTGTTCCTCAACGACTATCTCCTGTCGATACGCCCAGAGCGATAGCTATGGGCGGAGAGCGTCGATGATTGGGGCGAAGTCCGCCACCGCTCCGGCATGGCCGACGTCGGCGAGGCTGACGATCGCGGTGTGAACGCCAGCGCTGGCCAGGGCGGCGAAGCGGTCGATGTGCTGCTCGGCGGTTGCCCCCAGCGCATGCTCGGCGTAGTCCTCGGGTGACACCGACGACGACCGCAGGTCGTCGATCCGATCTCGCAGCGTCCGCTGGTCGGGCGCGGCCAGTACCGAGCTGAGCTGGGTGACCTCGATCTCGGCTGGGTCCCGACCAGCGGTACGGCAATGCCCGCGGAGGACCTCCACCTTGTGGCGAACGACATCGGGCTCACCGAACAGGTTGCAGGCGTCGCCGTACCGGGCCACGAGGGCCAGCGTCCGCCGCTCCCCCGAGCCCCCGATCAGGATCGGGATCTTCGGTTGCAGCGGCCGCGGGTAGCAGATCGCCTCGGGTGTGGCGAGGTGCCGGCCTTCGTACGACGGCGATCCGGAGCCCCACATCAGCGGAAGGAGCTCGAGCGCGTCCTGCAGCAGCTCGTAACGCTCCCGGATCGGGGGGAATCGGAGTCCGTAGGCCTTGTGCTCCCGCTCGTACCATCCGATGCCGAGCCCGCATCGGGCCCGACCACCGGAGAGCACGTCGAGGGTGGCCACGATCTTGGCCAGGTGAGCGATACTGCGATGGGTCACGCAGGTCACCATCGTCCCGAGCTCCAAGCGGGTGGTCCGGCCGGCCAGATACCCCAGCGTCGTATAGGCCTCGAGCATGGCGTCCCACTCCCGACCCACCTGGGGTATCTGCATGAAGTGGTCCATGACCCAGACGCTCTCGAAACCGGCGTGCTCGGCTTCACCGACGATCCTGGTCAGCTCGTCGCCGATCGCCTCGTTGCCGGACGGCCAGTCGAACGCCGAGATCTGCAGCCCGAACCGCATCGAAGCCGGCGCCTTCCAGCCACCTCCGCTGGCCGCCAGCACAGCGGTGGGCACCACCGCCGCCGGTCCGGCCTGGTGCACGTAGTCGAAACCCGCGCCGAGATCGTCGCTGACCTCGGCCCACTTGGACAGCTGGGCCGACAGCACCTTCGAGGGCACCGGTGCGGGTCGGGCGTTGTTGCGCTTGCGGCAGACCTTGGGGTCCTCGTCGAAGAGCACGAGATGGCTGGGCCTCCGGTGCTCGGCCGCAAGAGCCAGCCAGGACGCGTGACGCTCCGGGTCCATCCCCAGCGTGTCGACGACGGTGAGCAGACCTCGGTCCAGTCGCCGGGCGAGCACGAGGTCGAGCACCGCGAACGAATCGGCCGAGGCCCGGAGATCGTGCTCGTGCTCGCCGACCACCGCCCGGAGCTCGTCGGACGACACGACCTGGGACGGCCGGAACCACTCCGCCGCCCAGGCCGACTTGCCCGAGCCCGAGGGACCGGCCAACACCACGAGCGAGTCGGAGGCGAGCTCGATCACGATCGGGGCGACCGGTCAGGCCGGCGGCTCATCGGTCGACGGGTACAGCCCGGCCCGACCGAGCCTCTCCAGGCAGACCTCGACGCTCCACGGCAGCATCGTTGCTCCACAGCGGGCATCTCGGTAGGCCTGCTCGAGGTACGACGGCCGCAGCATCGAACGCCCACCACAGATGCGGATGGCGATGGCCGCCATCTCGGGGGCGGCGTTCATGGTGGTGACCATCGAGCTCCAGGCCCGGCGGAGCGCCTCGAACGACGGGTCGACGCCGGCCTCGCCGAGCACATCGTAGCAGAGCGCCCGGGCCCGATCGTAGAGCAGGTTCATCTCGGCCCAGCCCTGCTGCTTGATCGGGTGGTCGCGCCGCTCGATCGGCCCGCCCTCGCCCCTGAGGTAGGCGCCGGCGTGGTCGAGGATGCCCCTCATCAACCCGAGGTAGGAGAACGACAAGGTCATGTAGAAGTACGGCCACCGGCGGGCGGACTGGTCGAACAACCCCGGCGGGAGCCACTCGTTGCCGGCCGGAACGAACACGTCGTCCAGCACCAGGTTGCGGGAATCGGTGCCCCGCATCCCGAGCGGATCCCAGTCGCCCTCGATTCGAACCCCGGCAGCGTCGGCCGGCACACCCAGGAAGCGGATGCGGCGATCGCCTTCGACGACGCACACGATGTTGTGGATGTCGGCGGCCCCGCTGAGCGATGCGAAGATCTTCCGACCGGTCACCCGATAGCCGCCCTCGGCCGGCGTGGCCTTCGTCAGGATGCCTTCGGTCGCCCCGGCGGCAACGCCCTCGGAGAACGGCTGGCTGTGGATCATCCCGCGGTCGATGATGCCTCTCCGCAACACGGTCCGCCGTTGTTCGAGGAGTCGCCGATCCTCGGGGTCGACGTCGAGGTCGTCGGCGAGCTGACCGATGAGCAGGGTCGTGGCCACGTGCATGTTGTACGTGAGGGCGGTCGTCGCGCACCACCGGCCCAGCTCGGCCGAGGTGAGGGCGTAGCCCACGAAGTCCCCACCGAGGCCACCGTCGGCCACCGGGATGCAGATGCCGAGCAGCCCGGCCGCCTTGAGGTCGGCCCAGTTCTCGTGAGGGAACGTGGCATGCCGGTCGTAGTCGGCAGCTCGTTTGGCGAAGTGAGGCCCGAGCGCGGCAACGCGCTCGACGATCGCCATCCGCTCCGGTGTCTCGATTGCATGGGTCATCGGCCGCTCCCGTCGTGGCGACCAGGCTAGACACGGTTTGGCACGCGGAGCCGAACCGCTGCTCGCCGGCGCTGTCTTCGGGCTCGTGCCGTCGGTCGGGAACGAGGGTGCTCGCTCTCGTTCGCCGAGGGCGGCGGGAACTACGGTGCTCGGATGCGACAGATCGTGCTCGTCGGATTCCTCCAGGCTCAGAACTGCACCACGATCCCCGCGGCGTGGCGGCACCCGGAGGCCAGGCTCGACTTCACCTCACCCGACTACTACCGGCACATCGGCCGGACGCTCGAGCGGGGTCGTTTCGATCTCGGTTTCTTCGATGATCGGCTGGCCATGCCCGACATGTATTCGGGGGATCACGTCCACACGGTGGAGAACGGGATCCGCTGCGTGAAGATGGATCCGACCGCCGTGCTCATGACCCTGGGGATGGCGACGCAACGGCTCGGGCTGGGGGCGACCTATTCGACGACGTACTACCAGCCGTTCCACGTTGCCCGGTTGTTCGCAACGATCGATCACATGACCGAAGGGCGGGCGGCGTGGAACGTGGTCACTTCGGTGAACGACAACGAGGCCCGCAACATGGGGCTCGAGTCGGTCATCGCCCACGACGAGCGCTATGACCGGGCCGACGAGTTCATGGAGGTCGTCCACGGCCACTGGGACACCTGGGACGACGACGCCCTGGTGCTCGACCGCGACAGCGGACTGTTCGCCCACGGCGACCGGGTCCACCGTCTCGACCACGAGGGTGAGCAGTTCCGATCGCGAGGGCCGTTCACCGTGCCCCGGACGCCCCAGGGCCACCCGGTCGTGATCCAGGCCGGGCAGAGCGGGCGGGGCCAGCGCTTCGCCGCCCGGTGGGGTGAGCTGCTGTTCGTCGCCAACGCCCGGTTGGAGGAGGGGAAGGCCGCCTACGCCAAGGTGCGGGCTGAGGCTGCTCGGATCGGGCGCGACCCCGACCAGATCCGCATCACCAACCTCGTCTTCCCGGTGGCCGGTCGGACGCTGAGCGAGGCCGAGGACAAGAAGGCGGCGTACGACGAGCTACCGAAGGACATCGACGAGTTGTCGCTCTTGTCGGAGGGCCTGAACTTCGATTTCTCGACCAAGGGCCTCGACGAGCCGTTCACCGACGACGAGCTCGAGGGCCTCTCTGGTATTCAGGCCATCCGGGACCGGGTGATCCAGCACACCGGCAACCCGCAGCCAACCGTGCGCGACTTCATGCGGATCACGAGCCGGGCCAGCCTGAACCATGCGATCGTCGGCGGCCCGACCGAGCTGGCCGACCACTTCGAGGCGTGGTTCACCGAGCCCGCCTGCGACGGGTTCGTGATCGGCGGGTCCTACATGCCTGGCACGTTCGAGGACTTCGTCGACGTCGTCGTCCCCGAGCTCCAGCGGCGCGGGCTGTTCCGCACCGCGTACTCCGGCACCACGCTTCGTGACCATCTCGGCCTCGCCGTACCGGCGGCGGGGGCCTGGAAGCCTCTAACCGACGAGCAGGGCCACTGAAGCGCTGCGGCGGGGACGTCGTTCAGACATCTGAACAACCACTGAACGTGCTTGCCGATTCGGCAACCAGGCGGTCGATCGACGGTTTCCTTGCCAGTCGGGGGACCGAGCCGGAAGAGCTCCGGCCGCCGCAGCCCCGGTGGAGGAATCATGCGTTTCAGGCTTGTTCTGGGTGCCTTGCTGGCGACTCTGGCCACGTTGACCGCGTTCGTGACCTCGCCTGTTTCGGCGAGCGGGCACGATCGGAACACGGTGGCCACCTACACGATCACGGTCGAGAATCTGACGGGTGGTCAGTACCTGACACCACCGAACTTCGCAGCCCACGATCGCAGCGCCGACGTGTTCAGCGCCGGCCAGCCGGCCAGCCCCGGCGTCCAAGCAGTCGCCGAGAACGGCGCCGTCCCGACCCTCGCCGCCGAGCTCACCGCCGCCATCGACGACGCCGGCCTCGGCACCAGCGGCGTCGGCGCCGCCGACCCGATCAGCCCCGGCCAATCGATCACCTTCGACGTCACCTCATCCGAACGGCGACTCTCGATCGTCGCCATGGTCATCTGCACCAACGACGGCTTCGCCGGACTCGACAGCCGACCGCTCCCCGCCCGAGACGGCCAGACCCGGACCTACTACCTCCGGGCCTACGACGCCGGCACCGAGATCAACACCGAAGCCCGCCAAGACCTCGTCCCCGCACCCTTCTGCGGCGAAGGTGAAGGCACCGACATGACCAACCCCGACCTCGCCGAGAACAGCGTCATCCGCAACCACCCCGGCATCCAAGGCATCGGCGACCTCGACCCCGCCCAGTTCGGCTGGAACGGACCCGTCGCCAAACTCACCGTCACCCGGATCGGCTGACGTCTGCGTCGTCGCAGCCGGCGGGCGGCCCCGGCTCGATCCTCTCGCGGATCGGGCCGGGGTCCGCCCGAAACACAGCGAGCCGTCAGCGGACCTGGCCAACCACCGAGGTCGGGGTGAACCTCACCACGAGCCGCTGCTCGGCCACCATGGCCGCTCGGTACTCATCCCAATCGTCGTGGGGCTTGCCCGCCACCCGCTCGTAGTAGGCGACCAGCGCGTCGCTGGTGGCATCGCCGGGCTCCGTCGTCACGGGTGAGACCTCGACGGTCCCGTCGAAGGAGAGATACGACCACAGCGATCGGTCGGTGAGGTGCAGCACGACCCTCGGATCGCGGCGCATGTTGGCGGTCTTCGCCCGATCGGCCGTGACCGAGATCGTGAACACGCCGTCGTCGAGGGCGTAGCTGATGTCCGACGACTGCGGCCGGCCGTCCCGCCGGATCGTGATCAGCACGGCATCGGTTCGGTCTGCCGCCCAGGCGAGCGCGGTGTCGAGGTCCATGGCGAAACCGTACCAACGCTGCAGACCGGTGCGGACCCGCAGGCCGTCGGGCAGCAACCGAGCCGACCCAGGAGCAACCGCTCACCGCTCGGACTACCCTCGGTTCGGGAACGGGTGACAGACAGCAATGGAACCGAGCTCGAACGTCGCTGGCTGGGCGGCCGACGCACACGCACCCCTCGCCGGGTCCGAACACGAGCGGTTCCTGCGACAGGTCACCGATCTCCTGCCGACCGGGTTGGCGATCTTCGACCTCGATGCGTCGCTCAGCTTCAGCAATCCACGCTGGGCCGAGCTGACCGGGCGACCGGCGGCGACGGCCGGGGAGCTGGTCGAGATCCTGGAAGGCGATCGAGACGAGGCGGTGGCGCTGCTCGCCGGCCTGCGGCGATGCGTCGAGGCGGGGACTCCGTTCAGCGCCCAGGTGACGATCGACCCGCCGGGCACCGGCGCCGCCCGTCGTTGCACGTTCACCACCCGTCCCCTGCGCGACGACGAGGGTCATATCGTCGGCGTGCTCTGCTACCTCGACGACGTGACCGATCTGTGGCGGGCCGGGCAGCAGCTACGGGTCAAGGCCGAGACCGACGAGCTGACCGGCCTGCTCAACCGGGCGACGATCATCGAGTTCCTGGATCGGACGCTGGAGGGTGAGGCCGAGGGCGGCAACAACACCGCCGTGTTCTTCATCGATCTGAACCGGTTCAAGAGCGTGAACGACGAGCACGGCCACGCCGCCGGTGATCGTGTCCTGCAGCAGGTCGCGAGCTACCTGCAGCGGGTCACCCGGCGGGTCGATCGGGTCGGTCGGCTCGGGGGCGACGAGTTCGTGGTCGTGTGCCCCCTCGCCGGCGAGCCGGCCGACGTGATGCGGCTCGCCCACCGGATCGCTTCGGGCCTCCACGAGGAGCCGTTGCCGGCCGTCGAGGGCGGGACGGTGGGTTGGAGCATCGGTGTCGCCCTCGACCGGGCCGGCGACCACAGCGCGCAGAGCCTGCTGGCCGAAGCCGATGCGGCGATGTACGAACAGAAGCAGTGCGGGTCGAGCGCTCCCCGGCTCTATCTGGCCGAGGACACCCGGACCTGAGCCGCTGATCCGACCCGGCGCTGCGGGTCGGGCCGGTCCGTCAACCCGGCTCAGGCCAGCACGACAAGGCCGCTGCCAGGCTCGACGCTCCCGATCCTGGCTGCGGTGTGACCGGTGTCGGCCAGGCGCTCGAGGACGGCGGCCGTCTCGCCGGGATCGACACCGAACACGAGTCCACCCGACGTCTGGGCGTCGGCGACGAGCAACTGATCGAGCTCGGGACGCGACCCGGGGTCGAGCAGCTCGGCCTCTCCTTCGAGGTTGCGCCGGCTACCGCCTGGCATGATCCCTTCGGCTGCGAGCTCGCGAGCGCCGGGGAGGAACGGGATCGCGTCGAACTCGATCCTGGCGACGACCGCTGACTCGACCGTCATGCGGCCGAGGTGGCCGAGGAGGCCGAAGCCGGTCACGTCGGTACAGCCGGTGGCGCCCGCATCGAGCGCGATCACGGCGGCGTGATCGTTGAGCCGTACCATCGACTCGATGGCGGCACTGGCCACCTCGGCCGTCGCCACATCGGCCTTGATGGCGGTGGTGACGACACCAACGCCGAGCGGCTTGGTGAGGATCAGGTCTTGGCCAGGTCGGAGCCCGGCGTTGGTGAGCAAACGATCGGGATCGACCTCGCCGGTCACCGCCAGCCCGTACTTGGGCTCTGGATCGTCGATCGTGTGGCCGCCGACGATGTGGAAGCCGCCAGCTACGGCTATGTCCTGGCCACCGGCGAGGACCTCGGCCAACATCGAGGTGGGGAGGGCATCGACGTTCCAGCCGACGAGGTTGAGGGCGAACAGCGGGCTGGCACCCATGGCGTACACGTCGGACACGCTGTTGGCCGCGGCCACCCGGCCCCAGGTTCGGGCGTCGTCGACCACCGGCGTGATGAAGTCGGCGGTCGACACCAGGGCCCGATGGTCGTCGAGGCGCCAGACCGCGGCGTCATCACCGGTCTCGGTGCCGACGAGCAGTTCGGGTGGTGCTGGATTGTCCAGGTGGCGCACGACCTGCGCCAGCTCGCCGGGGGCGAGCTTGCAGCCTCAACCAGCGCCGTGGCTGAACTGGGTGAGGCGGGCCGCGTGTTCGTCTCCCATGGAGCCTCTCGATCGAGTTCGGGATCGGATCTACGACTCAGGCTACCGCCGCTCTGCTCGCCCCGCCGTCAGCGGACGGACCGGCGGACGGCGGCCGACGTGAGGTCGACGAGGAGGGTCACGACGATCAGGGCGATGATCGTGGCAACGATCCCGTCGTAGTCGAACGCCGAGGACTGTTCGTCGAGTCGTCGACCGAGGCCGGCGGCGCCGACCACGCCGACGACGACCGTCTCCCGGATCGCGACCTCCCACCGGTAGAGGCCGAGGGCGGCGAACTTGGCGCCGACGGCCGGGAGGGTGGCGAACAGCAGCGCGCCGAACCGGCTCGCGCCCCCGGCCCGCAGCGCAGCGGCCGGGGTGCGGTCGACGTTCTCGATCACCTCCGCTGCCAGCCGGCCGAGAACCCCTGCGTTGTAGATGGCGAGGGCGACCGCTCCCGGCCAGAGGCCGGGGAAGACCACGAAGACGACGATGAATGCAGTAACCGGTAGCGGCACGGCCCTGGCAACGAGAAGCACGAACCGAACCAGCCGGCCGATGCCGGTGCGGGCGACGGCCCCGAACGGGCTCCCGTGCCTTGGTTGCTGCCCTCTGCGTGCTGCCACCAGGGCGAGGGGGAAGGCGAGCACGACAGCACCGAAGATCGAGAGGACCGCGAGAGCAACCGTGTCGAGCGAGTCCGCCACCAGCTCGCCGAGCCCTCCGCGACCCACTTGCGGAGGCCAGGAGTCGGCCAACAGCCCGGCCGTCAGCGTCCTGGTCCGGTCGGACCACAGGTTGGTCGGATCGACCGACAGCCACCAGGACGCGACCAGTGTGGCGACCACGAAGACGGCAGCGCTGGCCACCAGGAATCGGTCGCGGCGGGGGGCGACGCGGAGGCGGTCGTCGGCGAGGTGCATCTCGACCGCCGCCGAGTTGCGACGACGCCGGACCGCCGACGACCAGAGATCGGCCAAGCCCGACAGGATGATCAGCGCCCACAGGAACGTCCACATCTCGTCGTAGCGCAACGAGATGAACGACTGGGCGAGCTGGAACCCGAGCCCGCCCGCCCCGACGATGCCGAGCACAGCGGCGCTGCGCAGCGCGCACTCGAACCGGTAGAACCCATACGAGATCAGGTCGCCAAGCGCATGGGGCACCGTGCCGAACAGGAGCGCCGCCAAGCGGGACGCCCCGGCGGCTCGAAGGGCCAATTCGGCGTCGCTCGGTGCTTCGTCGAGCAGCTCGGAGAAGACCTTGGCGGTGACGGCGCCGAACGGGAGCCCGATAGCGAGGACGGCGACGAGCGGGTCGAGCCCGAGCACGTTGACCAGCAGCAGCCCGAACACCACTTCGTGGACCGAACGGGGCACCGCCAGCACGAACCGGGCGCTGACCCAACCGAGCCGCCGGGCCCCCATCTCACCGGCGAGCGGGGCCCACAGGCGCTCGCTGACGAGGAGACCGCCGAGTGCGCCGATCACCACACTGATTGCGGTGCCCAGCACGGCGTAGCCGAGGGTAACCAGCGCCTCGCGAGCGGCGAGCTCGACGAACTCGGCGTCGAGCCGGGGGGCGAACATGGCGCCGAAGAAACGGGTGACCTGGGGCCAGCCGTCGACGTTGACCAGCCCAGAGGGGCCTCGGCCGGCCCGGCCGGCCGACCACAGCAAGCCGACGAGGGCTACCGCGGTCCAGAATCGGCGCTGGGGCGAGGCGGGCGGGCGCCGGGAGGGGGCAGCGCTGGCGGTTGCCGGGGGGGACTCGGCGTCGATCTGGTCGAGCGTCATCGCCGGGTTGTCATCGGGCCCCCGCCGTGCGGGCATCGCCGGTCGTCGGGGCGCCGGTCATTCGGCCCCCGCCGGCCGGGCATCGCCAGCGCCGTCGAGCGCGTACAGCCGACCGAGCTGCTGCTGGCCGACCTGGCCGGCCGGGAGATCGAAGTCGACTCGGCCGGCTCGGAGCCCGATGATTCGATCGCAGTGCCGGATCGCAAGCGGAGCATCGTGAAGGCTGGCGACCAGAGCACGGTCGGAGCCCTGGCCGATGCCACGGCGCACCTCCGCGGTCAGCACTGCCAGCACCGCGTCGGCTCGGGCCGGATCGAGGGCGCTGCACGGCTCGTCGGCGAGGATCAGATCCGGTTCCTGGTGAAGCAGCCGGGCGACCGCCGTGCGCTGTTGCTGGCCTCCCGACAGCCGGTCGGCCCGCTCCCAGAGCTTGTCGGCGATCCCGACCCGATCGAGGTCGGCCCGAACGTCGTCGATGTCGCCGGGCCGGACCAGCGACCGCAGTGCCGTGACCAGACCCCACCGGCCGAGGCGCCCGGCGGCGACGTTCTGGGCGACCCGCAACGGGCCGACGAGGGCGAAGCTCTGATGAATCGACCCGATCCGGGACCGCACCGACCGATGCGACCGCCGACCCAGGGTGGTCGTGTCGACGCCGAGCACCTCGACCGCTCCAGCGGTCGGGAGCACCAGTCCGGCGGCCAGGCGAAGAACGGTCGACTTCCCGGCGCCGGACGGGCCGACGAGGGCGACGATCTCCCCCGGCTCCACGGTGAGGTCGAGGTTGCGCACCGCAGCATCACCTGTGCCGTTACGGCCGTAACGAACGGTTACGTCGCTGAAGCGGAGCACGGATGAAGCCGATCGACTACCCGTCGATCAGCCCGGATTCCCGCCCGATCTCCTCGATGCTGGCGTAGTTGCCGTTGTCGGTGTCGATGAACGACGCGGCTCCGAAGAACTCTAGAATCACCGCCTGATCGGGGTCGGCCGGGTCGAGCTTCTGCAACGCCGCCAGGATGTCGGCTTTGAGCTCGTCGCTCAGTTCCGGCCGAGCCACCCAGTGGTAGTCGTAGTAGACCGGGGTCTCGAAGATCAGCTGCACTCGATCGAGGTCGACGTCCCCCGCTTCGACCCTGCTCTCCCAGACCTGCGAGTTCAGCGCGCCCACGTCGAACGTGCCCGACTCGACGAGCTCGATCGTGGCGTCGTGGCTGCCGCTGAACCCGGGCTCCCCTTGGAGATCGTCGAGCAACACGCCGGCCTGCTTGAGGAACGACTGGGGCATCAACCGACCCGAGGTGCTCGTATCCGATCCGAACGTCAGGGTGTGGCCGGCTACGACCGCCAAGTCCTCGACCGAGTCGATCGGGTCGATTCCGGTGTCGACGCCGGCGATGAACACCGAGGTGAACTGCTCGTCGATGTCACGCTGGGCAACCGCCTCGGCCCCGTCGACCTGGAGGCGGGCCTGCACCCCGGTGAGCCCGCCGAACCAGACGAGATCGAGGTCGCCGACCCGGAACGCCGTGACCGCAGCGTCGTACTCGGTGACCGGTTCGTAGCTGACCTCGACCCCGAGCTCCTCGGCCAGGAAGCCGGCGAGGAGCTCGTAGTTGCGAGCGAGGACCTCCGGGTCTTGATCGGGGATGGCGCCGATCACGAGCGTGCCGTCGAACTCCGACCCGCCGATCTCGTTGTCGTCAGAGCCAGCGTCTCCGGAGCCACAGGCGGCGGCCAGGAGGGCGACAGCGGCAACGATCGGGATGAGGACTCTGCGGTACCGGCGCATAGGGAAGTTCCTTGTGTCGAGGAAGGGTCGGTCGTCACTGTCGGGAGGAGCGTGTCGGTGCTTTGTCGGTCGGAAGTAACCGACTGCGACCAGGCGGTAGTCCGGATCGGCACGGAAACTACCTCGGAGGTAGTCGCCGTTCCGCCCCCGAGAATCTACCGTTGCGAGATGGCACCAGTCGGGGTCGGACCTCTGGTCAAGCGGTGGCGGGGGCATCGGCGCCTCAGCCAGCTCGATCTGGCCAACGTTGCCGGGGTATCGCCGAAGCACCTCAGCTTCGTCGAGACCGGGCGGTCCAGGCCAAGCCCTGAGCTGCTCCTGACGCTCGCTCGTCATCTCGAGGTGCCGCTGCGGGAGCGCAACGACCTCCTGCTCGCGGCGGGCTATGCCCCACGGTTCGACGAGACCGAGCTGGGCAGTCCGACGATGGCGCCGGTTCGAGACACGCTCGCAGTGCTGCTGGATCGGCACGACCCCTACCCGGGGGTGCTCCTCGACCGCTGTTGGAACGTGGTCATGGCCAACAAGGCGGCATCGCTCCTCGCCGGGCTGATCCCGGCCGAGCTGGCGGGGCCGCCGATCAATCTGTTCCGGGCCAGCCTCCACCCCGACGGGCTGGCGGCTCACACCCGTAACTTCGACGACTGGGCGCTCTACCTCCTCGACCAGCTCCGCCGGCTGGTGAACGTGACCGCCGATCCGGCCCTCGCCGAGCTCGAACGAGAGGTACTCGCCTATCCGACGGTCGTCGGCTCGATCGCCGACCGCCGTGGGCGAACCGACGCGCCCAGCGCCCTCGTCCTGAGCTGCGAGCTCACGGTCGAGGGTCGGGACCTGTCGCTCCTCACGACGCTGACCACGTTCGGGTCGCCGCTCGACATCACGCTCGACGAGTTGATGATCGAGCTCTTCTACCCGACCGACGACGCTACCGCCTCCGCCCTCGCCGAGCTGACCGGTCTCTGAGCAGCCGAGCCGGTCGGCCAGTTGCTCACTGCAGTGTGCGAGCGGTCTCCGAGAGGGGGACGGCGTCGTCGTGGCCGGGGAGCGTGCCGAAGAGCCGATCGCCGACGTTGGTGGTCACACCCAGCCAGTACCGCTCGTTCCGGTAGTGATGGAGGCGGTGGTTCCGGGCCAGCCGCCGGTAGAACCGACTACGGGGGCGGTAACCCGAGTGGACGAGGAGGTGGGTCCACTCGTAGTTGGCGATCGCCGCCCAGCCGATCGCCACCGCAGTCAGGTAGGGCCCAATCGGCGACGGGCCGGCAACGAGGCCGGCAGGAACGGACCACGCTGTGACGAGGACCGCGACCGCGATCATCAGGGCCCTCGCCCCCTTCGGATCGAGCACCACCCAGTCGAGGTCGGTCGGGTCGCGATGGTGTCGCCGGTGGCTGGCCCCGGCGCCGAGCAGCCGGCTCCGGCGGGAGACGGCCGGGGCGTGGAACAAGACGTTGTGGGCGAACCACTCCACCGGCCCGACCGCAGCCAGCGAGATCCCGGCCGCCACCGCATCGGCGACCGACCAGCCGACCGAGCCGGTTGAACCGAGCCCGATCCGGAGCGCGATCACCACGGCCGTCCCGGCGAGGAGGAGCTGAGCCGACCGATGCCTCCGGAACCGGGCCGCGACCGCGGCCACGGTGGAGTAGTCGGTCACCCGCTCGATCCGGCAAGCGTCCGGCACGGTCATACCCTCTACTATCGCATGGCGCTCCCGACCCGGCCGATCCGGCCGGGACGCATAGTGGCGAGCCGGCCGTACCGGTCAGGGGGCGCTCACTGCGACTCGGTCCGCCACGGGACTGGGCTGACTCAGAACACCTCGATGCAGTACGGGGCCGTGGTGGTGCGAAAGATCCGGTCGAGCGCCTCGATCCCAGCCGCCGAGCCGCCGATCCGGTCGGCCCGGGCGAGCCGGTCAGCGGACCGCCCACCAAGGTAGAGGGCGCTGAGCTCAGCGATGTCGAGCTCGACGTCGGCGGTGGCGGTCACCGGCCGACAGCGGGCCGCCCCCTCGTCGACGACGAGCTCGAACCGGCCGCCGCGGTCGAGGTACCGGTCGGCGACGTCGAGCACGAGAGCCCCGTCGTGCTCGTAGCGGCGGGCTTGGAGCGCGGTTCTGACATCGAGCAGCCGCAGCCAGAGGCTGTCGCGCCAGGCGGTGCGGAGGGCCCGGAACCGGTCGGCCTCGATGAGCACGGGATCGTCGACCGGAGCGTTCCAGTGCTCGACCATGGGGAACAGGTCGACGGTGGAGAGGAAGTGCCACAACGCCCGACGAACGCCGTCGTCATCGGCGACCAGCTCGACGACGTGAACGGTGCCCTCGGCGCCGTCGGAGGTCCACTTCGATTCCTGACGGTAGACCGCATACCCTGCGGCAGCGCCGGCCCGCTCCGCGACGACGTGGCGCCGAGTGGTCGTGCCCGGTGGGCGACGACGTTCCGGGTCGTGGAAATGGCGCTGCCGCCACCAGCCGGGCCATCGCGCGAACGAACCCGGGGTGCGAGCGACGAACCGCTCGAAGACCGGAGGCAGCAGCTCGACCGCCTGGCCGGGGCCGATCGGGACGATCTCGACATCGTCGGGGCCGGTGGGCAGGCTGACGTTCGCGGCCGGGATGATGATGTGGAGGCCACCTGCGGCGTAGCCGTAGCCGAACCGGCCGTAGATCTTCTCCTCCGACGCCCAGAGGGCCGCCATCGCCTGGTCGCGCTCGATCGCCTGCCGCAGGTGCATCGTCATCATCTCGGTCAGGATGCCCCGACGCCGGTGGGTGGGGCTGACGGTGACCGCCGTGGTGCCTGCGGTCGGTAGCGAACTGCCGGGCACGGTCATGTCGAGGTCGAACGAGCTGAAGGTCGCCACGATCCGGCCCCGATCGAAGGCGGCGATCGGGGTCTCGGGCGGGTGGAGGTCGAGGAACCGTTCGGCCACCTGGAGGTCGTCGGGCTCGTCTCCACCGAAGCCGGCGGTGATCGCACGACGGAAGTCGATCACTTCGTCGCCGGTGATGAACCTGATCTCGACCACTGCCGGAGTCTATTGACGACCTCATCGGCGCACCGCCGAATATCCCTACACGGGGAGCTCGACCATCTCGGTCCGCCGGGCCGGGATTCGCTGGCCGGGAAGGACCGCGCCGGTCAGGTTCAGCGGATCGCTGCCGCACACCCGAACCGTGCGCCCGGTCGGTTGGTTGCGCCGGATCAGCTTGAGCCCCTCCACCGCCTCGGGCAGGGCGAACTGCTCACCGCTGAACCCCTTCACGAAGCGCCCGCCCTTCACCAGGCCGCGATCTTCGAGCCGGCGGAGAGCCCACTGGAGCTCCCGCCACGGCACGGCGAGCTGCTCGAGGGCGGCGAGATCGTAGAACAACACGCCCCACCGTTGCAGCAGCTGATCGGCCGCCGCCTCGACCAGCTCGTCCCGGTCCTCGAGCCCGCCGAGCCCGCCGAGCCCGCCGAGCCCGCCGAAGTCTGTGCTGCCCTCTCGGCCGGCGTGGCCGCGTATCCCGGTGTCGACCACTTGCTCGGGGACGAGCGACCATCGTCCGGCGGCGTGAGCGGTCTTCACACCGCTGCGACGGAGCTTCGACAGGGCCCGGGGTGGGCGTTCGGGTCGACTGCGGGAGCCGGAGGTGAGCGACCGGATCGCCTCGAACCCGTCGGCGGTGAACAGGCCCCTTGCCACGCCCTCCCACAGGGCGGCCTCGATGTCGGTGGCCAGCCGGCCGGTGTCGGCGACCAGCTCGGTCAGGAAGCGAGCGCCCCGCTGATCGAGTGCGGCGGCGATCTCGGCCACCGCTCCACTGGTGGGGCGAGGCGCCTCGGTCTCGCCCCGGGTCGCGGCCAGGAGCCACGGCAGATCATGACGGAAGACGATGCTCACCGGGGTCGCCTTCGACGGTCCGCCTCCTCGGCGATCGGGATCGTCCATCGCCCGGGGGGAGAGGCGGAGCCATTGGATCTCGCCGTCGTGACACAGCCGATCGATCCAGCGCCCGTCGTAGCCGCTGATCCGGGCGGCGAGCAGGTCGGGCTCCCACGCTGCGACCGCCGCCTCCCAGCCTTGGAGCTGCTCGAGAACTCGACCGAGGCCGGCGACGGTCGAGACCTGGGTGCCGGGGGCGACGTGCTGCCAGCGGACGAGGAAGCGGACGAACTGCTCGGGTGTTACCGGCTCGACGGCCCGCCGCCGGGTCGTGCGGGACCGAGCGTGCATCCGGGCGAGCAGCCGCCGCGAGCACCACTCGATACCGTCGTCGCCCGGCCCTCCCCCACCGCCGACACGGTCTCCGGTCGAGTCGTCAACCGCGGCCGAACCGGCTTCCCGGGCCTCCGGGGTGAACCGGCCCTGGATCGCGGTGCCCCCCGCTTCGAGCGCGAGGAGCCCGACGGTCAGCTGGGTGAGAGGGATGCCGGTCGCGGCATGGAGCTGAGCCAGCGTCGCCGGCGCGTGCAGCTCGAGATGTCCCCGTAGCACGTCGGCCGCCACTCGCTCGGGGAACAGCTCGTCGGACGGTGTCCCGCTCAACAGCACGTCGACCGCCTCGGCCGATTCGGTGGCGTACCACCGCTCGCTCCCACCGTTGGTGATCGCGGTGGCCCGGCCGCGGCCGACCAGCTCGTCGAACAGGGGGCGCCAATCGGGCTCGGCGACGAGGAGCACGGTGTCGCGCAGGAGATCGTGGAGCTCGTCGGCGGTGCGAGGATCGGGGACGAGCTCGGCCCGGACCTCGGCGATCGCCTCTGGGTGGAGTGCGCCGAGCTGGGTGGGATCGACCGGGAGGCCCCGCCGGATCGGAGCGGCGTGGGTTCGCCGCTCCGGCAGCTCGCCATCGTCGAGGAAGGCATAGGGTCGGGCGGTGAGGATTTCGTGGGAGAGGGCCGAGGGCTCGGTGGTGTCGACGCAGTGCATCCGCACACGACCCGACCCGAGGGCTTCCCACAGCTCGATCAGGCCGTCGACGTCCATCCCCTCCGTCAGCGTGTCGTGGATTGTCTGGCGGACGATGGGGTGATCGGGGATCGCGGCGGGGCCGGCCACGTTCTCCTGGCAGGCGGCGGCGTCGGGGAAGAGCGCGGCGAGGAGGTCGTCGCTCTCCATCCGTTGAATCGGGGGCGGGTTGCGCTTGCCGTTGCGCATCCGGAGCACGATCAGGGCCCGGTTGAGGTTCCATCGCCACCGCGACTGGAACGCCGGCTGATCGAGCACGGCCTGGGTGAGGGTCTCACGTATGTTGTCCGGGCGGAGGAACCGCTGCACGTCGGCCAACGGGAACGAGTGATGAGGGCCGAGCGAGATCACGACGGCATCGTCGCTGGCGGCCGCTTGGAGCTCGAAGTTGAAGCCGACGCAGAACTTCTTGCGCAGCGCGTAGCCCATCGCCCGGTTGATGCGACCGCCGAGTGGGGAATGGATCACGAGCTGCATGCCATCGGCATCGTCGAAGAACCGCTCCATGACCAGGTCGGTCGACGTGGGCATGACGCCCAGCGTGGCCCGGCCCGTGGCGAGGTAGGCGACGATCAGGGCGGCCGCATCGCGGCAGATGCCGGCCTCGTCGATCAGCCAAGCGGTGGCGGCGGCCGGGTCGTCGTCGACCAGGAAATCGTCGATCCGGGACCGCAGGGCCGAGATCTCCTCGGACAGCTCGGCGGTACGGGCCGGGGCCTCACCGGTCCAGAACGGCACGGTCGGAGGGGCGTCGCCGGCATCGACGACCCGCACCTCGCCCCCGGTGACCTGCCGGATCCGCCACGAATGGGTGCCGAGGAGGAAGATGTCGCCCGCCATCGACTCCATCGCCCAGTCCTCGTTGACCGTGCCGATGAAGGTGTCGTCGGGTTCGGCCACGACCCGCATGTCGTAGATCTCGGGTATCGCCCCACCCGAGGTGAGGGCCACGTAGCGGGCGCCCCGCCGGCCCCGCAGCTCGCCGTTGATGCCATCGCGGTGGACCCACGCAGCGCGGCGGCCTCGGCCGGTCATGATCCCGTCGCTGACCACGTCGAGGACGTCGTCGAAGGCGCGCCGCTCGAGGGCGGCGAAGGGCTGGGCCCGGCGGACCAGTGCGAACAGGTCGTCGGCCCGCCACTCCGCGGCCCCGGTCTCGGCGACCACCTGCTGGGCCACGATGTCGAGCGGGGCCACCGGTGGCTCGAGCACGTCGAGGCGTCCCTGGCGCACCGCCCGCAGCAGCGCCGTGCACTCGATCAGCTCATCGCGGGTGAGCGGATAGAGGCGGCCACGGGGTGTGCCGTGGCGGGTGTGGTTCGAGCGCCCGACCCGTTGGAGGAACGTGGCGATCGAGCGCGGCGAGCCGATCTGACATACCAGCTCGACGGGACCGACGTCGATCCCGAGCTCCAGCGAGGCCGTGGCCACCAACGCCTTGAGGTCACCGGCCCGCAACCGCCGCTCGACCCGGTGGCGCCGATCCTTGGAGAGGCTGCCGTGGTGAGCGGCGACGACGTCGTCGCCGAGCCGCTCGCCGAGCTGGTGGGCGAGGCGCTCGGCCAGCCGGCGGGTGTTGACGAACACGAGCGTGGTCCGATGCTCGGCGACGAGGGCCGCGATCCGGTCGAGGATCTGATCCATCTGGGTGTGGGACGCGACCGCCTCCAGCTCGTTGTCTGGCAGCTCGAGCTCGAGGTCGAGCGAGCGCTGGTGCCCCCCGTCGACGATCGCGCAGTCGATCTCACCGGCGGCATCGACCCGGGTGCCGACGAGGAGGCCGGCCACCGTCTCGATCGGCTTCTGGGTTGCCGACAGCCCCACCCGGGCCGGCACCGACCGGCAGACATGCTCCAAGCGTTCCAGGGTGATGGCGAGATGGGAGCCCCGCTTGTCTCGGGCCATGGCGTGGATCTCGTCGACGATGACCGTCTCGACCGAGCGCAGAACCTCCCGGCTCTTGGCTGCGGTCACGAGGAGGTACAGCGACTCGGGGGTGGTGACGACGAAGGTCCGGGGCTTGCGGATCATGGCCTGGCGCTCGCCCGGCGGCGTGTCGCCGGTGCGAACGCCGATCGTCAGCGCAGGGGCGCTCAGACCCAGCTCGGCGGCGACGGCGGGGATCTCGGCCAGGGGGCGCTCCAGGTTCTCGGCGATGTCGACCGCCAGCGCCTTGAGCGGCGAGACGTAGACCACCCGGGTGTCGGCAACGGGCTCGCCGGCGGCATGGGCGAGGTAGAGCCGGTTGATGGCCATCAGGAACCCGGCGAGCGTCTTGCCGGAGCCGGTCGGGGCGGCGATGAGCGTGTGGCGGCCGGCGGCGATGTGAGGCCACCCGTCGAGCTGGGGTGGTGTCGGGCCGGCGGCGAAGCGACGCTCGAACCAGGTGGCGACCGCCGGGTGCAGGCCGACGCCGGGCACGAGGTCGTGACGGAGCGAGATCCCGCTCAGCCGGATCGGGTCGAACATCGCGCTGCCGGGGATCGACGCGTCGAGCGTCGGCTGGTGGGGAGCGGCGGTGCGGTCCGCTTGCGAGGCGACGAGCGGTTCGTTGGTGACGGCCATGCGGCTTCTTCCTCGGGCTCTGCACGGTTCGGGGGACGCCGAGCGTGAGATCGAAGTGGTGTGATGAGAGCGTTGCGACCGACCATACCCGAGGCCGGTGACGCCGAGAATCGACGCTGAGCAGCACCGCCCGCACGCCGGCCCGCTCGCCCCAGGACCCCCGGTCGCTCTAGGCCGACACCGCGTCCTGGACCCAGGGGCCGACGCCGCTGATGCGCTCGATCGCGACACGGACGGTCACCGCCGTCGGCGACTCTCGCAGGCTCAGTGGGTGATTGGCCAAGCCCACGTACTTGCGACACAGGTCGTCGACGAGGCTCGAAGAAAGCTCGGGCTCGATGGCCGCGGTTCCTCGGATCACGAGGTGTCGCTGGAAGCCCCGCTCGTTGCGCTCCGTGTCTTCGATCGACAGGATCACGTTGGGGTCGGCGGCCAGGTTGGCCGCCTTCCTGCTGGCCCCGTCGGTGCCGAAGAGGATCTCGTCGCCCTGGACGATGACCCAGACCACGGACACCTGGGGCGTGCCGTCCGGATTGCTCGTCCACACGTGGGCGACGGCATCGGTACCGAGCAGGGCCTGGGCGGCGGCTGACAATTCGGCCATCGCGCACCTCCTGGTTGCGAACGACGTTAGCAACGGCCGCTGCAGCCGGCCAGGAAGCGGGCGGGCTCGTTTCCCGCCACTCCCGGGAAACGAGCCCGTGGATGTGGGAGACTTTTCGCCCCCCACATCGAGCTACCATCGACCGGAGGGCAGTCCATGCAAGTTGCCGATCTACTCAAGAAGAAGGGCCGCGAGGTCGCGACTATTGAACCCACTGCAACGATCGGCTCGGTCTGCGATCTCCTTCGAGAGCGCGGCATCGGGGCGCTCGTGGTCAGCGCCGACGGGACCACGATCGACGGCATCATCTCCGAGCGCGACATCGTACGGGCGTTGGGGGCCGGCGCTTCCGATGACCTGCTCGAACGCCCCTGTCACGACATCATGACCGCCGAGGTCTTCACTTGCTCGAACGGAGACCGGGTCCAGCACCTCATGTCGATGATGACAGAGAAGCGAATCCGTCACCTCCCGGTCGAGGACGGCGGCGGACTGGCCGGGATCATCAGCATCGGCGACGTCGTGAAGCACCGCCTGTCGGAGCTCGAGGAGGAGACGCGTCTTCTGGAGGACTACATCCAACACGGCCGGTGAGGTCAGCGCCCATCAGGGCGAGTCGAGGAACTCGATCAGCTCGATGACCGTGCCGTCGGGGTCCTTCAGGCAGACGAAGCGGGTGTGAGCCCCCATCGTCTGCGGCGACGACAGGAACTCGACGCCAGCGGCCAGGAGCCGTTCGTACTCCGCTTCCAGATCGATCGTCCACAGCGCGATGCGGTTGATTCCGAGGCGGCCGAGGTGCTCGTACGGTGGACTCAGGTCCCGAGGGTTCGACCACTCGATGAGGTCGAGGCGGGCCTGACGGGGCTGGGTCGGATCCAGCATCATGATCGATGCCCGACCTTCGCACTCCTCCATCCCGAGGCCGGCGGCCAGCTGGGCGTCACCGCCGGTCGGGAGATCGAGCACGCTCTCGAAGCCCAGCTGCTCGTAGAACGACTTCGATCGCTCGAAGTCGGAACAGTTGACGTTGACGTGGAAGATCGCCTTGATCGCCATGGACCCATGTTGTCCGATGCCGAGCTCGAGGGTCGACCGGGCGGCGATAGCCTCGCTCGATGCGGTCGGTCGCGTTTCTTCGGGGGATCAACGTCGGTGGCCATCGGGTCACCAAGAACGAGCTGATCGAGGTGTTCGTCTCGTGCGGTTACGAGCAGGTCGACACGTTCCTGGCCAGCGGGAACGTGTTGTTCGCCAGTGGCTTCGCGTCGGACCAACCTCCGTACCGGGCGGTGGCCGAGCAGCTGGCAGTGGCGCTCGAGACGGCGCTCGGGTATGCCGTGCCGACCACCATCCGGTCGCGATCCGAGGTGGAGGAGCTCGCCGCCGCCGAGCCATTCGATGCCGACGCGCTCGAGGCGTCCACCGGCAAGCCCCAGGTCATGCTGCTGTTCGAGGAGCCGAGTTCCAGCGCCAGTCGTGAGGTATTGGCCCTGGGCAGCGACGACGACCTGCTCGTCCTCGGCGACCGGGCCCTCCACTGGTTGCCGTCCGGCGGGATGTCGGAGTCCGAGCTCGACCTCGGCCGGATCGAGCAGCTGATCGGGACCAACACGATCCGGACGGCGAACACGATCCGACGGCTCGTGGCCAAGCTCTGAGCGGAGTCGATCGCCGGCTGCCGGTCCGTCTCGACACCGCTGGCCGGTCCGGGGAGACTCGGGCTATGAAACTCGGACTCTCCATCGGCTACTCGGGCTCCCGCCTGCGGATCCCCATCGAGCACATCAAGCTGGCCGAGCACCTCGGCTACGACTCGGTCTGGACGGCCGAGGCGTACGGCTCCGACGCGATCACGCCGCTGGCCTGGATCGCGGCTCAGACCGAGCGGATCCGGCTCGGCACCGGCATCATGCAGCTCGCCGGTCGGGCGCCGGCGATGGCGGCGATGCAGGCCCAGACCGTCGATGCGCTAGCCGGTGGTGGCCGGGTCATCGCCGGGCTCGGTGTGTCGGGCCCTCAGATCGTGGAGGGTTGGTACGGCGAGCCGTGGGGCAAGCCGTACTGGCGGCTGCGGGACTACATCCAGATCATGCGGAAGGTGAACCGGCGGGAGGACCCGGTCAGCCACGACGGGCGCGAGTACCAGCTGCCCTACACCGGTGAGGGAGCGATGGGGATCGGCAAGCCGCTCATGTCGATCCTGCACACAAACCGCGATCTGCCGATCTGGCTCGGGTCGGGCTCGGAGGCAACGGTCAAGCTCACCGCCGAGCTGTGCGACGGTTGGCTGCCTATGCACTTCGTCCCCGGGCGCATGGAGCACTTCAAGCCCTGGATCGAAGAGGGCTTCCGCCGCGCCGGCAACGACAAGTCGTGGAAGGACCTCGAGATCATGGGCCGAGGCCCCGTGTTGATCACCGACGACGTCGCCGGAGCGCTGGCCCGGGTGAAGCCGAACATCGCCCTCTACGCCGGAGGCATGGGCCACAAGGACCTCAACTTCCACAACCAGCACATGATCCAGCGTGGCTATCCGGAGGTGGCCGAGCGGGTGCAGGAGCTGTTCCTGGCAGGCCGCAAGCAGGAAGCGATCGACGCCATCCCCGACGAATACGTCGACGAGGCTGGGCTCTACGGGTCGATCAAGCGGATCGAGCAGCGCTGGCCGGCCTGGGCCGACTCCGGGATCACCGGATTCACGGTCGTCACCGACCAGGAGGAGGCGATCCAGCTGATGGCCGACCTGGCCGGCACCAAACCGGCATCGTGACCGGGGGTCACGACCGGATCGTCTCGTTCCACGGTCCGGTGTCGTTGCGGGGCTCGCGGGGTAGGCCGAGCACACGCTCGCCGACGATGTTGCGCTGGATCTCGGAGCTGCCGGAATAGATCGTGCCTGGCCGGGCGCCGATGAAGCTCGTCACCCACGCCGCCGACGAGTACGGGCTGCCGACGTCGTCCATCCCGACCCCGGTGGCGGAGTCCCGCCCCGACGGGGTCATGGCGTCGGCTCCGATGATGTCGAGCGCCAGCTCGGTCAGGGCCTGGTGATACTCCGACCACAACAGCTTGTTGAGCGACGACTCCGGTCCCTGGTGGTAGCCGTTGAGGGCGTCGGTGACCATGCGCAGGCCCTGGTAGCGCATGATCTGGACCTGCGAGTAGCACCAGGCGAGGCGCTGACGGATCAGCGGGTCATCGACCTTGTGCGTCGCCCGGGCCACGTCGATCAACCGGCTCAGCTCGTCGCCGTGGCGGATACCGGTGATGGTGGCGTCGTCGCCCCGCTCATAGGCGAGGAGCGTGTTGGCCACCGCCCACCCGTTGTTGACACCGCCGACGACGTTCTCCTTAGCGGTCCGTGCGTCGGTGAAGAACACCTCGTTGAAGTCGTGGTGACGCGAGGCGTTGACGATCGGCCGGACCTCGACGCCT
>JAOTYQ010000290.1 GCA_029861725.1 Acidimicrobiia bacterium
GTTGTACCACCGGGTCGGCATCTCGGACTCGTCGAGCAGGATCTTCGTTTGCTTGGCCATCTTGGGGGTCTACCTATCGGTACGGGCCACGCCGGTGAGCGTGCAGGTGGGCGATGGGATCGCAGGGGCGCACGACCTCCTCGCCACAACGGGCGAGAGTCCGACGATACAGCACGGCATCGGCGACCATCCAGGCCCCCGTCAGGTCACTCGCCGAGCTCGGGAAGCTCCTCGAACTCGATGAAGATGCACTCGCCGGGGCACTCCGCGGCGGCGTCGATCACTGCGGTCTCCCGCGCCACCGGCACGACCGCCAGCTGGGCGGCGCCGCCCGGGTCGTTCAGGGTGTGCCCATCCTCACGAACATAGGCGATCCCGTCCTCCAGGATCGTGAACACCTCCGGTGCGTGATCGGTGCAGATGCCGTCGCCCGTGCACAGGTCCTGATCGATCCACACCTTCAGCCGGCCGTGCAGGTGCCGGTCACCGTTGAGGCTCGGCGGGTCGGGCCACACGTCGGCTTCGGTCGGGGTATGGCCGTTGCGGCCGCTCGCCGTTCCATCCATTTCCCTACACGCTACCGGCCCTGACCCCTCTCGGGCCGAACCGGGTCGCCGGTAGGGTGCTCTTCGTGACCAGCAGCCTCGGTCGAGCGTTCCGCCTCACGACCTTCGGGGAGTCCCACGGGCCCGCCGTCGGGGTCGTGGTCGACGGCTGCCCACCCGGTCTCCCGGTCACCGCCGCCGACATCCAGCACGACCTCGATCGACGCCGGCCCGGGCAGAGCCGCCTCGTCACCCAGCGCAAGGAGGCCGACGCGGTGCAGATCCTGTCGGGCTTGCACGAGGGGGAGACGACCGGCACCCCGATCGCCCTGCTCGTCGCCAACGCCGACCAGCGCCCGGGCGCCTACGATCACCTCGAGCACGTCTTCCGCCCGAGCCACGCCGACTACACCTACCTGGCGAAGTACGGTCGACGAGACCATCGCGGTGGCGGCCGGGCCTCGGCCCGTGAGACGGTCGGGCGGGTAGCGGCCGCCGCCATCGCCCGGCGGTTGCTGCAGGAAGGGCCGGGGATAGAGGTGCTCGGTTGGGTGAGCCAGGTCCACGACATCGATGCCGACCTCGATCCGTCGGAGGTCACGGTCGACGCCGTCGAAGCCGACCCGACCCGCTGCCCCGACCCGGCGGCTGCGGCGTCGATGACCTCCGCCATCGAGGACGCCCGGCGCCGGGGCGACTCGCTGGGCGGCGTAGTGACCGTCGTGGCCCGCAACGTCCCCCCCGGCCTGGGGGAACCGGTGTTCGACAAGCTCGATGCCGACCTGGCCAAGGGCATGCTCTCGCTCCCCGCCGCGAAGGGCTTCGAGGTCGGGAGCGGGTTCGCCGGCACCCGCCTCACGGGTCTGGCCCACAACGACCCGTTCGAGATGGGGGCCGACGGTGCCGTGACGACGTCGACCAACAATTCCGGCGGGGTGCAGGGCGGCATCTCCAACGGTGCCGACATCGTGTGCCGGGTGGCGTTCAAGCCGACCGCCACGATCTCGTCGGAGCAGAAGACGGTCACCACCGCCGGCGAGGCGACCACGCTGGCCGCCACCGGCCGCCACGACCCCTGCGTCCTCCCTCGGGCCGTTCCCCTCGTCGAGGCGATGGCCCTCCTCGTGATCGCCGACCACTGGCTCCGCCAAGCCTCCACCCGCATCCTCGGCTGACCCGCTGCCCTCCCCACCGATATTCGTAGCCCCAACCACCTCGGCGGTGGTTCCGCCATCACATTTCGGTGGGAGGGACTCGTCGGACCGCCGCTGGGTCAGTCGCTGGCTCAGTCGCTGGTGCTCCCGCTCTCGGTCTCGTCGCCGTTCTCGTCAGGGCGCTGATCCCGTAGGAACGCCTCCAGCTCGGCCGCGAGGTCGTCGCCCGAGGGGAGCCGTTCCTCGTCGCTGTCGACCTGGCGCTCCAACCGGGCGACGTACTCCTTGCTCTCGTCGTCGGAGGCGACGGCCTGATCGACCCGAGCCGACCAGTCGGTGACCTCTTGATCGAGCTCTTCGTAGGCGGTGAGCACACCGGTGGTGTGCTGGAGGCGACGGAGGAGGGCTCGGGTGGCCTTCGGATTGGGGGGCCCTGGCACGTAGTGAGGCACGGCCACCCGCAGCGCGATCACCGGGACATTGGCCTGCTCGAGGCGCTCGTTGATGACGCCAGCCAGGCTCGTCGGCCCTTCGTAGGACGGCAGGCTCAGATTCAAGCGGCGGACGAGCTCGGGATGCTGGGCGCTGCCGGTCACGGCGAACGGGCGAGTGTGAGGCACCATGGCCACGAGAGCCCCTACGGTGACGACCATCTCGCAGCCGCTGCGTCTGGCCACCTCGACGACGTAGTCGGCGAAGCCGTTCCACCGGAGGTGGGGCTCGATGCCGGTCATCACGACCAGGTCGCGGGTGGAATCGGTCCGAGCCGCCTGGATCTCGGTCTTCGGCCAGTCGATCACCCTCGTCCCGTCGGGGGCGAGACGGGCCATCGGGCGAGTTTCCTGGAAGTTGAAGAACGTCTCGGGGTCGATCTCGGCGATCGGCGTCGAGTTGGCACGATCGCAGATCCACTTCAGGGCCGACGTCGCTGACTCGGCGGCGTCGAAGATCCCCTCGAACGCGGCCAGGAGCATCGGGCGGCGCAGCTCGGGGATCTCGTTCCAGATCAGGTCGCTCACGATCACAGCCTCGCGCAATCCACTCTGCAGGGGAACACCGGACTCCATTGTGACCACCGCGGCGGAGCACCGTATCCTCACCTGGTGTCTCGAACGACGGCTTCCGCCAGCGCAGCGTCACCGATCGCATCGTGGGACGACGCCCAGGTCCGGCTCAGCGGGGCGGTCTCGGTTCTCGTTGGCGACAGGAGCGGCGCGTATCCCTCCGGTAACTCGCTGCTGATCGAGGGGGCTGAGAACGCCCTGATCGATCCGTCGGTCACGGTCGTGGCCCGAGGTGGGGTGCCGGTGGCTATCGACGCCGTCATCAACTCCCACGGGCACGAGGATCACGTCGCAGGCAACGGCCTGTTCTCGGCGTCCCGGGTTCACGCCCACGAGGCCGATCTCGACGCCGTCCGATCGCTCGACGGATTGCTCGAGGTCTACGGATTCGAGGGTGAGGCCCGAGACGAGTTCGCCCAGGTCGTCAGCGAGGAGTTCTACTACCAGCCCCGGCCCGACGCCGAGGGGTTCAGCGACGGCCACGTGTTCGATCTGGGCCGCGGCGTCACCATCGAGGCGTTGCACCTGCCCGGCCATACCCGAGGCCACAGCGGGTTCGTCGTCGATGACGTGTTCTTTCTGTCCGACATCGACCTGACCGGCTTCGGGCCGTACTACGGCGACGCCTGGTCGGACCTCGAGCAGTTCGACGCCAGCCTGGCCAAGGCCCGCGAGGTCGAAGCGAACTGGTACGTCACCTTCCACCACAAGGGGATCATCGAAGGCCGGGATGCGTTCCTCGCCCTGATCGACACCTTCCATGCCGTGATCGACCGCCGCCACGGCGACATGCTCGAGTTCCTGGTCGAGCCACACACGCTGGAGGAGATGGCGGCCCACCGCTTCGTGTATCGGCCTCACGTCGAGGGGGCGCACATCGTCGACGTTGAGCACCGGACAGCTGAGCTGCACCTCCAGCGAATGGTGCGACGCGGTGAAGCGGCCGAGGTCGAGCCAGGCCGGTTCCGACGAACGTGACCGGCGCACGGTGACGTCGGCCGTCCCGTTCCCTGATCGCTTGCCTTCGGGGTTCTCCTGGCTCGACGACGGGGCGACGTTCGACGCCGATCGCCACCTCGCGATCGAGGTCCCGAACGACGTGCCCGGAGGGGCGCTTCGAGTACTTCCTCGGCACCAGGGGCGAGACCGCGGACCTGGCGGCCAAGGGCCGCACTCCCCGCCCGACCGGTGGTCACGCCGCACTTCCCCGGCCCGGGCTACGCCATCGCTCTTCACGGCAACATGGTCGTCCACCGTGCCGGGCCCTGACTGCCACGGCCGAGCGGATCACGATGCCCGGCACGCTGCCTGGCCGAGCCGGAGCCGGCTCCAGGCGCTGATCGACACGTTGCCGTTCGACACCGAGCCGGACACGGTCGTCGACGAGCTCGAGCGGGCGATCACGGATGCCCGAACTGCGATAGACGACATGCGAGCCGGGCCCAGGGAGGCCGATCACTACGAGCGCTGATCGTCGCCCGTAAGCCGCCAGCTCCGGGTGATCCCGGCCTCGCCAGGAGCGGCCAGCTCCCGAGGCTCGTCGCCGATATGGATGTAGCCGAGCCGAGCGGGTACGGCCCCGCTCCGCTCGTTGGCGACGTCGTGGTGGATCTCGACGTAGTCGATCCCGGGATGGTCGAGGGCCACATCGGTCAGCGCCCGCGCCGTCTCGGTGGCGTAGCCTCGGCCGGTCTGATCGACATGGAGCCAATAGCCGATCTCCAGACCGGTGGGCTCGATGCGGTGGTGCAACCCTGCACCGCCCACGAGCGTGCCATCGGCGGTGAAGATGCCGTAGACGGCGTCGAGCATCGAGCCTCGCTGCTGCCGCCAGGTGGCGATGAGGTCGGCCCGTTCATCGACCGACAGGGGCTCGTTGGCGATCCACGCCATCCATGGCTGCAAGTGCTCGACGCTCGCAGTGACCGCGTCGTGGAGCGCCGGGGCGTCTTCGAGCTCCCACAGCCGGATGACCAGGCGCTCGGTCTCGATCCGTTCCGGCAGGAGCGGCCGATCGACCCCGTCGGAGCGATGCAGATCAGCGGTCATGGTCCCATGGTGACCGATCGCGAGCCGCCGCGCCGAGCGATTCGCACCGGTCGGAGCCCCCAAACTGCCCGCCCCGGGAAGGCGATCGGTGGCACGATCGATGGATGCTGATCCGCTCCGTCGATGACGCCACCGACGACGAGCCGCGCTGGCGGCGCTTCGTCGAGCAACAGGGTTTCGGGCACTTCGTCGCGCCCGGCCGGGACCGCGCGGTCCCGGCCGTCGTGCCGACCCAGTTCCTGCTGGACGGCCGGCGGCTGTTCTTCCACCTCGCCCGCCCGAACCCGGTGTTCGAGGCGCTCGACGAGCGGGCCGACTGCCTGATGAGCGTGGCCGGCGACTGGGCCTATATCCCCGGCTCGTGGAAGGCGATCGACGAGGAAGACCCCCGCCACGGCATCCCGACCACCTACTACGCGGCCGTCCAGCTCATCGGGCGGGCCGAGGTGGTCGACGAGCCACCGGCGATCGCCGCCATCCTCCGCCGCCAGCTCGCCCGACAGGAGCCCGACGGGGACTACGTCGATCCGATCGAGCACGGCTCGACCCTCCGCGGGATACGTGGGATCGTCGTCGACGTTGCCAGCGTTCGGGCGAAGTTCAAGTACGGCGGCAACGTCGACCAGGCCCATCGCCACGAGGTCGCTCGACGACTCGACGCCCGCGGCGGGCCGGGAGACCACGCTGCCCTTCGGCACCTCACCGACGACGAGTCGACCTCTCAGGCGTAGGTGGAGCCCTTCATCCCATCGACGTCTCGACGCATCTCGACGTTGACCAACGCCGGCTTGCCGGACGCAAAGGCCCGCTCGAGGGCGGGACGGATCTCGTCGGGTTCCGTGACGTGCTCGCCGTGACCACCGAGCGCTTCGACCACCTGGTCGTAGCGGGTGTACCTCAGCTCGGTGGCGACGAGCCGATCGGCGCCATAGAGCATCGCCTGCGGTCGCATCATCTGCCCCCAGGCCGCATCGTTGCCGACGACGCCGACGATGGGCAGCCCAAAGCGCACGGCGGTATCGAACTCGAAGCCGTTCAGGCCGAACGATCCGTCGCCGTACACGATCAGCACCCGCTGGTCGGGATGGGCCAGCTGGGCCGCCAGGGCGAAGGGCATGCCGACGCCCAGCGTGCCGAGCGGCCCCGGATCCATCCACGTGCCGCGCGGTGGCACCTTGAGCACCTTCGACGCCTGGGCGACGATGTCGCCACCGTCGCCGATGACGATCATCGAGTCGTCGCCGGTGACGAAGTCGGCGATCTCGGCGCAGAGCCGCAGCGGATCGATCGGCACCTCGTCGGAGGTGAGCTGGCCGGCGAGCGCCTCCTCGGCCTCCACCTCCAGCGCCCGCAGCTCGGCTGACCAGTCGCCGAAGTCGAGGGCCTTGTCGGCCTCGTCGAGCTTGGCGACGAGCGCGTCGAGATTGGCTCCCAGGTTGCCGACGAGACCGACGTCGCTCGGCCGGTTCTGACCGATGAGGGTTTCGTCGAGGTCGAGCTGGACGACCGCAGCGTCGGGCGGGATCGACCCGCCGAACTTCATGCGGAAGTCGAGCGGTGTGCCCGCCAGGATCACTACATCGGCCTCGGCCAGGGCGTGCTTGCGGCTCCGGTTGAAGAACTGCTCGTGATCCATCGGGAGCTGGCCCCGGCCCATGCCGTTGGTGAAGCACGGGATCTTCACGGCCTCGACGAACCGGCGCAGCGAGTCGGCCCCCTCCGACCACTTGAGGGCGGTTCCGGCCATCAGCATCGGCCGCTCGGCTGAGGCGAGGACGGCCAGCGCCTCGTCGAGCCGGTCCGACGACGCGGTGTTCGAGACCCGATAGTCCCGGAAGCGGGGCATCCGTACGGTGTCGAGATCGATTGGACCGTGCAGCACATCCATCGGGATCTCCAAGAATGCCGGGCCCGGCACGCCGCTCAGCGCGGTACGGATCGCCTGTTCGACGTACTCGCCGATGCGCTTCGTCTCGTAGCAGGCATCGGCCCACTTCGTGATCGGCTTCATCACCGCCACGTGGTCCATCTCCTGCAACGATCCTCGCCGCAGGTTGTTGAATGGGCCTTGACCGCCGAACACGAGGATCGGTGAGTTGGCGCGCCACGCATTGGCGACGCCGGTGACCCCGTCGGTGACGCCGGGGCCGGCGGTGAGGATGGCGACGCCGACCTTGCCCGGATTGAGCCGAGCCCAGGCGTCGGCGGCGTGGGTGGCCGCCTGCTCGTGCCGCACGTCGACGACCTTGATGCCTTCGTCGAGGCACCCGTCGTAGATCCCCATGACGTGGCCTCCCGAGAGGGTGAACACGCACTCGACGCCGGCGGCCTTGAGGGCCATTGCCGCCAACCGGCCGCCGTGGACGGTGTTGCCCGTGCCGCTCATAGGAGCGCCGCCAGCTTGTCGAGGCGAGGCAGGATGTCGTCGGCGTCGTTCGACGGCAGCGCGAAGGCGGCGTAGTCGGCTCCGGCTCCGGCGTAGGCTTCGATCACCTCGGGATCGGGCGGGACCGCGAACACGCCCCAGCTGAAGCGCTCCGGATCGCGACCGCCTGCGGCCCAGGCCTCCTTGATGGCCGGCAGCTCCTCAAGGATGTCG
>JAOTYQ010000291.1 GCA_029861725.1 Acidimicrobiia bacterium
TTCGTCGTGCCCGCTCATCGGACGACCCTCCCAACGCGCCGAGTCGTCAACGGTACCAACTCCGACTCGCCTCCTCGACCAGGGCGGAGAACAGCTCGGGGCCGCCGTGGGGTTGTGGGTTCATGGGCGTGGACGTGGCGCCGCGACGGTCTGGTCGGGTTGCCCCTCGGGCACCACCATCACCACGAGTTGCCAAGGCCGGGCAGGACTTCGCCCGATGTCAGGTCTCGCGGACCGTGGTGAGCGCGTAGTCGACCAGTGTGTCGTTGAGCTCCACGCCATGAGCGTCGCTGGCGTGCTGCGCCACCTTGGTCAGCAGCTCTTCTGTGGAATCTGCCGTTGCGACGTGCTTGCAGTCGGTCACGCCGACTCGCTCGCAGGCGAACTCGAGTGCCATGTTCGACTCCGTTCAGGTTCAGGCGGCAGGCGCGTCCTCAGCCAGGTCGGCTACGACGTTGTCGAGGGTGTCGGCCACCTCCTGCAGGTCCCGCTTCACGGGTGCGAGCAGTTCGCCCAGGGGCTCCGTGCGGTGGGCGATGGCACGAACACCAAACGTGATTCTGCCCAACGAGTCGTTGACGGCGCGCAGGACCAGCACCACTCGAATCAGGTAGTACGCGAGGGCTGCTGCGATGACGAGGGCAATGACGATGGTGACGATTCCGGCGATCGGCATCACGTCCATCCCCTGATCACAGGAGCCGTCCCGCCGCTCGCACGTACCGAAGGGCGAGCTCCTTGGCTGCGGCGACGAGGTCTCGGGTCTCGGCCACGGCCGGCACCGGAGCCAGGTTCTCGGTCACGCCGACCCCGTGCTCGAGGATGTCGTCGGCGTAGCGCTGGATCTCCAACGCAGGACGGAGAACCCGGTTGGCCAGCAGCAAGACGATCGGGACGACGACCAGCAAGAGGACGGCGTTGCCGATCCACCAGAGCCACATGGTGCAGAGCGTAGCCCACGGTAGGTGCAGGAAGCATCCAGTGCTCGGCGCGAGGTCAGGGCACCGAAATGAGGCGGTCGGCCAAGGCTTCCAGCGCAACGACCGCTGGGCATCCCCGGCGGTGGTCGACCGGTGACAGACCGAGCCGGTCAGCCTGGTCGATGGCGAGGTCGGCTGGCACGAGGACGACGTCGTGCCCGGGGAATGCGGCCTCGACCCGAGCTCGATCGTCGTCGTCTTCGATCTTGTTCGCCACGACCACGATTCGTCCCTGGTTCCGTTCCTCGGCGACCGCTGCCGCCCGTTTCGCCACATCGACCGAACGCGGCGTGGGTTCGACGACGACGATCGTTGTGTCGACCACGCTCTCGTCCAGCCTCGTGAGGGTGCCGATGCCCGCCTCGAGGTCAGCGACGATCGTGATGTCCTCGTCGGCAACGGAGCCGAGCAACTGCTCGGCCGACAGCCCGCATCAGGGTCAACCGGGTTCGGGGTTCTCGATCCTGGTGATGACCGACAGGCGCACGCCGTCCGGGGCGTCGGAGCCATAGCGATCGAGGATCTCGGTCCAGCTGACCGCATGCTCGCCGTCGCCGTCGTCGACCTGATCTCGCAACGACAGGAGCCGCTCGGTTTCGAGGTCACCGACACCGAGCGACAGGCCGAGGTTGGGATTGGTGTCGCAGTCGAGAGCCACGACAGCCTTCCCCCGCCGGCCGAGCGTCCGAGCGAGAACCGCGCTCGTGGTCGTCTTACCCGATCCACCTTTGCCGACGACGGCGATCTTCATGTCGCCACCTCCTCAGCCAGAGGGTAGAGGCCGGACACGTGGTCGACCAGCTCCTGCATCGCAGCAGCCAGCGCCCCGTGCGGTGAGGCGTCGAGTGGTGCGACGGCCAGGCGGTCCGACGCCGCGATCTCGGGCTGGGCAGGAACGACCACCGAGACCGGGTAACCCAACCGATCTTCGATGGCGGGCATCTCGCCGGCCGCGGTCACCTTGTTGGCTATCACGACGATCGCTCGTGGACCCCAGCTCGCCGAGGAGAGGTTCATGAGCCTTCGGGCGGAATGGAGCGACTTGACGGTTGGCTCGACCACGACGCAGACGATGTCGGCGTAGCTGGCCCAGCCGAACATGGCCTGGCGTGTGCCCCCAGGCAGATCGCCGACGAGATGCCAGGCATCGGGATCGAGCTCGCGGACCACCTGGCTCCATGCGTGCTGAGCCCGCTGCAGCGTGGCTACATGGCCCCAGAGGTTGCCGAATTGGAGATAGCGAACACCGTCGGGGCACGCGACCGCGTACTGGCTGACCACGGTGTCGGCGTCGAGCGCGGGGGCGAGGACCCAGCGAGGACCCTCCTCCGGGCCGGGCACCACGACATCTTCGGGGATCGGCTCGTCGTCGACGGGAATGCCCAAGGCGTAGGGCAGCCCCGGTAGTGGATCGGAGTCGAGCGCGAGCACCGGTTCATCCGTGCGTGCGAGGAGCCGGGCGAACGTTCCCGCCAGCGTGGACTTACCCGCTCCTCCCTTGCCGACGAAGGCGACCCGGATCACCCTCGCGATCGTACCGGGCCCGAGCACCCCGAGGCGGTGGCGTTCATCCTGGCGGGCTCGCGGTCGGTCAGGCGGTCTTCGGGCCCGCCTACTACCGTTGTGATCCATGAAGCTCGGCGTGGTCGGCAAGGGTGGCGTCGGCAAGACGACGGTGAGCGCGCTGCTGGCGCGAGAGCTGACTGCTCGCGGCCGCCGAGTTCTCGCCGTCGACACCGACTCGAACCCCAATCTCGGCCTCTCACTCGGGCTCGACGCCACCCAGGTCGACGCCCTGCCGACGGTGCCTCGGTCGATCGTCGTCGGGAACCGGGGTGATCTGACGGTCGAGGAGATCATGGCCGACTATGCCGTCTCGACGCCGGCCGGGGTGTCGGTGATGTCGGCGTTGCGGGTGACCGAAGCCGGTGCGGGCTGCACCTGTGGTGGCCATGCCACCGTGCGGAGTCTGCTTGGCGAGGCGCTCGACGTGGCGGTCGAGGACACGATCATCGACATGGAGGCTGGCATCGAGCACCTGAGCCGTTCCGGTGGGACGCTGGCCAATGCCGACGTCTTGGTGCTCGTCATGGAACCCAGCCGCAAGGCGGTGATCACGGCGCAACGGACGATCGCGCTGGCCCGCGAGCTCGGCATCGCCCGGTGGATCGGGGTTGGCAACAAGGTCGACGAATCACAGCGAAGCCTTCTGGTCGACCTCTGTGCCGACCACGACGTTCCGCTCGACGTCGCGCTGCCAGCCGACGTCGAGCTCGTCGCCGCAGACCGATTGGCGCTGCCGTTGGACCGAGGCGTGGCCGCCGGGATCTGGGCCGGTGTCGAACGCCTGGCTGATCTGGTCCTCGACCGAGAAGCCGTGTCAGCAGACCCGTCGTAGCGAACCGGTTACCGGCGAAGGTGTCGGTGGACTAGTGTCCTGTCAGCTTGATCCGTTGATGAATTCGCCGAGCTATCGGTGTCCCTCGCAAGGACGCAGGAGGCGGCCTCACCCGTGAGCGTGAGGCAACGACGAGGACGCCGCGAGGGGCGTCGAGAGCCGGCGAATTAGTGACATGATCAGGCTGACAGGACACTAGTCGGCCTCGACGGGGATCCGGCGGCGAGGCGAGTAGCGACCGTAGTTGTAGTACGCGGCACACGCGCCCTCAGACGACACCATGCAGGTGCCGATCGGTGTCTCCGGAGTGCAGGCGGTGCCGAAGACCTTGCATTCCCATGGGCGCAGCGATCCCTTGAGGACCTCGCCGCATTGGCAGGCCTTGGGGTCGGCCACTCGAACGCCGGGGACGTCGAAGCGCTTCTCGGCGTCCCACTGGGAGAACTCGGGCGCCAGAGCGAGGGCGCTCTGGGCGATGAAACCGAGACCTCGCCATTCGAAGTGGGGTCGGAGGACGAAGACCTCCTGCAACAGCGCCAAGGCCCGCTTGTTGCCTCGTTCGGAGACGACCCGTCGGTACTGGTTCTCGATCTCGCACCGGCCCTGATCGAGCTGGCGTAGCAGCATGAGCACGGCCTGGAGGATGTCGACCGGTTCGAATCCGGCGGTGACCAGCGGTCGTCGGTACTGCTCGGCGACGAAGCGGAAGGGGCCGGTTCCGATGACCGTCGAAACGTGACCGGGGCCGAGGAAGCCGTCGAGGTCGAGACCCGGCGAGTCGAGGATGGCCTTGAGGGGCGGGACGATCGTGACGTGGTTGCAGAAGACACTGAAGTTCTCGACCTCGCGCTCCCGGGCCTGCAAGACAGTGATCGCCGTTGACGGAGCGGTCGTCTCGAACCCGACGGCGAGGAACACGACCTGGCGCCCTGGTTCTCGTTCGGCCAGGGCCAGAGCGTCGAGCGGAGAGTAGACCACTCGGAGGTCGGCCCCCAACGCCTTCGCCTCCAGGAGGCTCGACCCTCCGCCCGGAACCCGGATCATGTCGCCGAAGCAACACATCGTCACACCGTCGGTTCCGGCGACGGCGATCGCGTCGTCCACCCGGCCCATCGGGATCACACAGACCGGGCAGCCGGGGCCGTGGATCAACTCGACGTTCTCCGGCAGGAGGGCCTCGATCCCGTGACGGTAGATGGCATGGGTGTGACCACCGCAGACCTCCATCAGCTTTCGTCGTGGCTGGCTCTCGGCCAGGACGGCGATCTCAGCGAGGAGGCGACGAGCGGCCTGGGGGTCGCGGTATTCGTCGATGTACTTCATGATCGGATCCGATCGCACAGCTCGTCGATGAGCGCAGCCTGGGCTTCCTGGATGCGATGGACAGACTGCGAGTCGACGGCGAGGCCATGGTCCACGCTCGGCTCGCGCCGGTAGGTGCGCCCGCCGTAGCCGCTGAGCCCGACGGTCATCAGCCCCATCTGCGCTGCTCGGTCGAATGCGGCCAGCAGGTTCGGCGACGAGCCGCTCGTGCTGCAGCCGACGAGCACGTCGCCGCCCCGACCGAAGGCCTCGAGCTGACGGACGAACAGCTTCTCCGCCCCGAGGTCGTTGGCCAGAGCGGTGACGACGGCGTAGTCAGCTGACAATGACTGCGCCCGCAGGCCAACACCCCGCAGCCGGCGGGCGAGGCGGGCCGCATCGGTCGCGCTGCCGCCGTTGCCCATCGTGAGTATCCGGCGGTGGTCTTCCCTCGTCGACGCCGCGGCCTCGGCGACGGAGGCGAGCACGTCGCGGTTGGCTCGCAGGGTCGCCGCCTCCAACGCCGCCGATTCGCTCCGTTTGGCTCTGGCCGAGGCATCGAGCGAGGCTCGCAACCCGGCTTCGTCGGCTTCGGCCGCGTCGAGGAACGGATACAAGAAGCCGGTGGTGTCACCACCGGCCGAGCCCTCGCCGCCCGCTATGCCCGGGTGGTCCAGCGCCACCTGCACCAGCTCCCAGAGAACGTGGTAGGTCCGGATGATCGTCGAATCGGTGAGATCACCGGCGATGAAGAGGTCAGCGCCACGATCCGGCTCACCGATCACCAGGTACGCATCGGTCTCATCGCGAGGGCCAGCGGTAGCCGGGAGGGCTCGTGCGCCGGCGACGACCGGGTGCACGAACTCGACGGCGACGTGGTGGGCGTGGTCGTCGGCACCGGGAGCGGACACCGCAAGCCGGCGGCCCTGGACGAAGGCTCGGGCCAGCCAGAGCGCAGCATCGACCGGTCGGCAGACGCAGTCGGTCGCGGTCATGGTCCCTCGGTGCCGAAAGCCTCGATCTCGTCGTCGTAGACCGATCCCAGCTCCCTCATGAACGCGAGCGTCTCGGCCGCCTCGTCGGCGTCGATCTTGGACATGGCGAAGCCGACATGGAGGAGCACCCACTCTCCGACGGCCAGCCCCTCGTCGGTGACCATGAGCGTGTTCACCTCCCGTTGCACCCCCTCGACATCGACGGTGGCCGTGTGCGGACCGGACGGCTCGAGCGCCACGACCTGGGCTGGAATCCCAACGCACATCAGCTTCCCACCTCCTGGGGTTTCACCGGTTGGACGAGCCGGCCAGCAACCGCAGCGATGGCGTCGATCAGTGGATCAGCGGGTTCGTGGTCGAGCAGGGGGTGCGACGCCGCGTCGGCGTCGAGCACGGCATCCGACCAGGGCATGTGGCCAACGAGCTCCAGCCGGTGGTTGGCACAGAACTCATCGATCGCCTCGACATCGGTTGTCGTACGACACTTGTTGGCGACCACAGCCACTCGTTCGATGGCCGTTTCGGCCGCCAGCGACGCCTGCAGTCGGACGGCTTCGAGCGACCGGAAGTAGGGCTCGGCCACCAGCAGCAGCGCGTCGGCGTGGCGGGCCGTCCCGCGGCTCAGGTGCTCGGGCGACGCTTCCAGATCGAGCACGGCGACCGTGTCTGGCTCGGCGCCGAGGTCGGCGAGGACGGCGCTGACGGCGGCGTGAGCCGAGCAGAGACAGCCCTCGTCGGCGTGTTGAGGCACTCCCATGCGGATCAGACGAACCCCGTCGGGAGCGTCGAGGGCATGCCGATCGAGCACCTCGTCGAGCGGCGCGGTCAGTCGGGGACCGTCGAAGCGCCTCGACACGAGCGACGTCGGGAGACTCTGAGCCCGGGCCGCAGCTTCGGCGTCAACGCCCATGGCGGCGTGGAGGTTCGGGTTGGTGTCCCCGTCGATCGCGACGACCCGGTGGCCGGCGCGGGCCAGGAGGCGGGCTGCGGTGGCACAGAACGTGGTCTTACCCGCTCCGCCCTTGCCAGCGACCGCGAGCCTCATGACGTGGCGCCGGCATCGACGACGGCGAGCGTGTGGAGTGCCGAAGCGAGCGCATCGCGAATCGAGGCCAGTTCGGCTGAGGCGTCCTTCGCCGCCGACTGGCCTTCGCCGGTCAGGGAGTACAGACGTCGATCGGGCCCGCTGTCGGACGGCGCCCACGACGAGGTGACCAGATCCTGGCGCTCCATCGTGCGGAGGCTCCGGTACACCGCGGCCAGGTCGACCGATAGTCCGAGAGCTCGAGTCGTGTCCCACAGCTCGTAGCCGTACGACGTCCCGTCACGGTTCAGGGTCAGCAGCAGAAACGCTGGCAGGAACCGGCGAGGCAGTCCCTCAGGGGCCATGACCGTGCTCCTCGTGGCGTTGGGCGAGACACGCTTCGGCCTCGTCGACCGAGGCGTGGCACCAGCAGTCGTCACTGCACTCGCCGTGGCTTGGCTTGGTCAGGTCGGCGAAGGCATCGGAGAACTCCCGAGCACCGTGCTCCAACCCGTACTCGGACAAGGCGTACCAGTCGCCGTCGCGCACGAGATAGCCCTCACCGGCGAGCCGGTCGAGGTAGGAGAGACCGATTGCGGCGTCGACGCCGAGGAAGCGCTCGACCAGTCCCGGGTCGACGACGTCACCGAAGCCCTCGCCCCGCAACCAGTACATCACCTGGAGAATCTCGC
>JAOTYQ010000292.1 GCA_029861725.1 Acidimicrobiia bacterium
CAGAGGTCGAGATCGAGGTCGAGGGCACCCGTCTCCGGGGCCAGCTCGCGATCCCAGCCGGCGCCGGCGGGATCGTGATCTTCGCCCATGGGAGCGGGAGCAGTCGTCACAGCCCCCGCAACCGTTATGTGGCCGACGTCTTGAACGCGGCCGGTCTGGCAACGCTCCTGTTCGATCTGCTCACCCCGGCCGAGGAGGCCGACCGGGCCAACGTGTTCGACATCGACCTGCTGGCTCGTCGCCTCGTCGACGTCACCGCCTGGGTACGGGATCAGCCCGGACTCGCTGCGTTGACCGTCGGCTACTTCGGGGCGAGCACCGGTGCCGCCGCCGCTCTCGGCGCCGCTGCCGAGCTCGGCGCCGAGGTCGCCGCCGTGGTCTCCCGGGGTGGACGACCGGATCTGGCCGGTCCCAACCTCCCCGACGTCCGATCGCCGACCCTGCTCATCGTCGGCGGTGACGATCCCGCCGTGCTCGATCTGAACCGCGAGGCCGAGGCGCGACTGGAGGCCCCCACCCGCCTCGTCGTCGTGCCCGGAGCAAACCATCTCTTCGAGGAGCCCGGCACCCTCGAAGCCGTGGCGGCGAGCGCCTGCAACTGGTTCCTGGAGCACCTCGGCGGGACCGACCAGCCGACGCGATGAGCGGGGCCCACCCGTCTGGCTCGTAGCCCCGATCGGCGGGGGACGTTAGCCTCCGCTCATGACGACCTTCGACGGGCAGCTGTTCGCCCTCAGCTACTCCTGCGATCTCGGCGAGCGGATGGCCGAACACCTCGGAGTGGCGCTCGCCGCCGTCGAGGAGCGGGAATTCGAGGGAGGCGAGCACAAGACGCGACCGCTCGTCAACGTCCGAGGCCGCGATGTCTACGTCGTGGCCTCGTTGGCCGGCGACAGTGACCACACCGCCAACGACAAGCTGTGCCGGCTGCTGTTCTTCATCGGCGCGCTGAAGGAGGCGTCCGCCGACTCGGTGACCGCAGTCGTTCCCTACCTCTGCTACGGGCGGAAGGACAGGCAGACCAAGGCCCGGGACCCCGTGACCACCCGCTACATCGCCCAGCTCTTCGAGGCGGTCGGGACCGACCGGCTGGTCGCCATCGACGTGCACAACCTCGCCGCGTTTCAGAACGCGATGCGGATCCCCACCGATCACCTCGAAGCCACCCAGCTGTTCGTGGAGCACGTTGGCGACACGATGGGCGACGCCGCGCTGGTCGTCGTGTCGCCCGATATCGGCGGAGTGAAGCGGGCAGAACGGTTCCGGTCGCGGCTGGCGACCGAGCTCGGCGCCGACATCGAATTAGCGTTCACCGGCAAGCACCGGAGCCGGGGTGTCGTGTCCGGACCCGACCGGGTGCTCGGCGACGTCGAGGGGAAGGTCGCCCTGGTCATCGATGACCTGATCAGCTCCGGCGGCACGATGGCCAGGGTGGCCGACATGCTCGTCCGCCAGGGGTCGACCCAGGTCCACCTGCTCGCGACCCACGGCGCGCTCATGCCGGGAGCGGCGGCGCTCTTTTCCGACCCCTCGGTCGACGGGGTCGTCCTGACCGACAGCATCGTCCCGGGACGGCTGCCCGCCGATGTGGTCGGCGACCGCCTCACCGTGCTGGAGGTCGGACCGCTGCTCGCTCAGGCGATCAGTGCCATCCACGAGAACGGATCGCTGACGGAGCTACTCCAGCTCGATCGCTGAGCGGTCGGCCCCTGAGCGGTCGACGTCCGAGCCAGCGACCGCCTCTTCGTGGTAGCGCCGAAGGTGCCGGCCGGCGATCGCCAGGTACGAGTCGGTGCGGTCGAGCCACTTGGCGGCGTCGCGGTCGCCGTCGCCGAGGTGGGCGAGGCTGAGTCTGGCCCGGGTCGTCGCCCGCAGGCACCGGTAGAGCGCGTCGACCGACGGGGGCAGGGCGTCGTCGGCCTCCGTCCGGTAGGCAGCCAGCATGTCGTCGCCAACAGAGGGCACGCCGAGGTGCTCGCATTCCACTGCCAGCAGCGCGAGGTCGTACGCCGGGTCGACGAGACGGAGACGGCGGTCGGCGGTGATCCGGTCGATGACAAGCGGTTCGGGCCGGACCACGATGTGCTCCGGCCGGAGGTCGCCGTGACCGTCGACGACATGGGCCGACCGGGGACCGAGCACAGGGGCACCGATCAGGAGCTCCTCGAGATAGGTGACCAGATCGGCGATCTCCTCACCGTCGAGCGCTCGCTCGGGGCGGAGCAGCTCGGCCCGATCGAGGCGGAGCACGCCGAGCAGGTGGTTGCGGTACCGATCCGGGCTCATCGGCTCGCCGGCGCTCGAACGGTAGAACGACACCAGGTGAGCGATCAGCTGTTCGATCTCCCGTGCCGACGGCGTCCGGACGTCGTGGGTGAGCTGCCATTGGAGGAGCGAGCCGTCCGGGAGGCGGCGCATGACCACCAGCCAGTCGACGGTCCGCCCCGGTTGGTCGAGCGCCAGGTTCCCGTCCGAGCCAACCGTCAGCGGGACGGTTCGGAGGTACACCCCTGGGGCGAGCCGCTGGTTGAGCCTGAGCTCGGCGTGGCAGTCGAGTCTGCGGGCTGCGAGGGTCGAGTGGTCGAGGAAAGGGGTCGTCACCGGCTTCTTGAGCTTGTACGCCCGGTCGCCGGTCAGGAATACCCACGACATGTGCGTTTCGATCGCATCCGGAGGCGCCGGGAAGGCCTGCCGGAGCATGAACGCCACTTTGGCGGCGAGATCGGGGGTGGAGCGCGGTGGCCGATCTCCAGCGCCAGCGGCGATGGGCGCGGGTGATCGACGAGACGATCTCCCTTCGCCAGCATTGCCTGGATCAGGTGATAGGGGTCGCAACGTCGGTCCTTGCAGGCTCCACGCTGCCTCTCAGCCGGTGGGCTCCCTCTCTCATCTCGCGGATTCCCCTGCACCATGACGGCGCCGGGTCGTCTCCACTAGGGCCCAACGTCCCGGTTGCAGCTCACCGGCCGAGCCGCCGCTAGCGTTGCTGGCGGGGGGTCGACCAGAGCGTGGTCAGGAGCCGAACGTGCCACAACCGCAAGGCCATCGGACGCTGCCTCACACCGCCGATGTCATCGTCGAGGCCTGGGCTCCCGACTTCGCCACGTGTTGTGCCGAGGCGGTGCAAGGCCTGCTCGGCCTCTGCGTCGACGGCAGCACGGCCCAGCCGTCAGGCCGCCACGCGTTCGTCGTGGCGGGGGCCGAAGCCGAGATCGTCCTCCTCGGGGTGCTGGACGAGGTGATCTTCGTGCTCGACACCATGCCCGATGTCCCGGTGCGAGCGAACGCCGGCAAGCGAGAGAGCGGCGAGCTCGACATGGAGCTGCACCTCGCGTCGCGAGCCTCGGTCGAGTGGATCGGATCGACGCCGAAGGCGGTCTCACGATCGGAGCTGACGGTGGAGGAGTCACCCGGCCGGGTCCGCTGCACCTTCCTGGTCGACGTCTGAGCGGGCCCCGACCCGACCGCCAGCGCTAGATGTCTAGCCTTTCACGACACCGATCGGAACGAGACGGGCGACCGGACGGGCCAGCCCGGCTCTCTCCACGGTGGCCACCACCGCGTCGACGTCCTTGTAGGAGAACGGCGCCTCCTCGGTCAGCCCCCGAGACGAGGCGGCCCGCACCTCGATCCCCTGCGAGGCCAGCTGCTTTCGGAGCGCTTTGGCCGAGATCCTCTTGCGGGCGGCGGTTCGGCTCATGGTCCGGCCCGCTCCATGGCACGTCGAGTGGAAGGCCTCGCCGCCGAGGGCGCCGACGAGCACGTATGACGCCGTCCCCATCGACCCGGGCACCAGGACCGGCTGTCCGACCTCCGCCAGGCTGTCGGGGAGGTCCGGGTGGCCGGGCGGCAGCGCACGGGTGGCACCCTTGCGGTGCACGCAGAGCTCCATCGACTGTCCGTCGACCGAGTGGGACTCGAGCTTCGCCAGGTTGTGCGAGACGTCATACAGCAGCGAAAGGTCGCCGGGTCCGAGCGTCTGGCGGAACGCGGTGCGGACCGCTTCGGCCAACAGCTGCCGGTTCGCTCGCCCGAAGTTCGCAGCCGAGGCCATGGCCGCCAGATAGTGCTGGCCTTCGGGCGAGCGCACTGGCGCACACGCGAGCTGACGATCCGGGACCTCGATGCCATACCGAGTCATCGCCGACTCCATGATCTTCACGTGGTCGGTGCAGATCTGGTGGCCCAAGCCCCGCGAGCCGGAGTGGATCATCACGCAGACCTGCTCAGCCCGGAGCCCGAGCACGTCCGCCACGGTCGGGTCGAGGATGCGGTCGACGACCTGGAGCTCGAGGAAGTGGTTGCCCGACCCGAGGCTGCCGACTTGGCGCAGCCCTCTCGCCATCGCTCGTTCGCTAACGACCTCCGGATCGGCACCGCGGAGCATGCCACCGTCCTCGCAGCGCTCCAGGTCATTGGCCGTGCCGTGACCCCGTTCCACGGCGTAAACGGCCCCGCCGGTCAGGATCCGGCGCAGCTCCTCCTCGCCACTCAGTCGCCAGACTCCGCCCGGGCCGGCCCCGGCTGGCACCGAGCGAGCGAGCTTGTCCATGACCGATACCAACGAACCGGTGACGGCCTCCCGGTCGAAGGGCGACTGGAGCAGCCGCACCCCGCAGGAGATGTCGAACCCTACGCCGCCCGGTGAGATGACGCCGCCAGAGGCGACGTCGGTGGCCGCGACACCGCCGATCGGGAAGCCGTAGCCCCAGTGCACATCGGGCATGGCGTAGGACGCTCCCACGATCCCGGGCAGGGTGGCGACGTTCACGACCTGCTCGAGGGATCGATCGCCGGCGACATCGGGCAGCAGCTCGGTCGAGGCGAAGACGATGCCTGGTACCCGCATGGGCCCGGTCGGCTCGATCCGCCATCGCCACGGGGTCTCCTCGTGGAGGGTGATGGCAGGCACGCCGTCAGCTCCGGCTCTCTTGGAGATCGGCGAGATGAAGCCGCTTGGTCGAGTCCCGGAGCCGAGCGAGACGATCGGAGACCGCGACCGAGGGCGGTTGGGCCGCCCGGATCTGCCGCAGCTCGGCCGGCAGCTCGGCCAGCCTCTGGGCCAGGTCGTCACGCACGACGCTGAGCGGCGTCGGTACCTCGGTCCGCGCCCCGTTGCGCATCACCGGCTGGAGCAGCGGGGCCGTTCCCTGGGGTTGCGGCTCGTCGCGGGTACCGAGCACGTCGTCGAGAGGAGCGCGGCGGAACACCTGCTTCGGGCCCGGGAGCGTCTCCTTGCCGGCGGACAGCTTCATGACGGGTCGGCCGGCGTACTCGACCAGCTTGTAGGCGCTGTCGAGACTCGGCGCGTCGGCCGAGACGCCGAACTTGGTCCCGATACCGAACACATCGATCGGCGCTCCGTGGTCGAGCAGCTGAACGATGTCGTACTCGTCGAGCCCCCCGCTGGCCACGATTCGCGCATCGGTATGACCGGCCTCGTCGAGCCGCCGCCTCGCCTGGACCGACAGCGCCAAGAGGTCGCCGCTGTCGAGCCGGACACCGAACCGCCCTCGAAGGGCGAGCTGCTCGGCGACGGCGATCGCGGCGTCGATACCGGCGAGGGTGTCGTAGGTGTCGACGAGGAACGTGGTCCGGCTCGGGAAATCGCCGGCGAACGACCGGAACGCCGATCGCTCGTCGGGGAACGACTCGACGTAGGAATGCGCCATCGTTCCCACCGCTGGCAGGCCGAGCGCCGCCGATGCCGCGACGTTGCTCGTCCCGGCGAACCCGGCGATCGTGGCCGCCCGGGCCGCGGCCATGCCGGCCTCGATGCCATGGGTCCGCCGGAGCGAGAAGTCGATCAGCTCGGCCCGGCCGTCAGCGGCCAGCATGCAGCGCGCCGCCTTCGTGGTCAGCGCGGTCTGGTAGGTGATCTGGTTGAGCACCATCGTCTCCACCAGCTGCGCCTCTGGCAACGGAGCGGTGACTTCGATCAGCGGCTCGTCGGCCAGGATCAGCGTGCCTTCGGGAACGGCGAACACGTCGCCGGTGAACTCGAGCCCGGCCAGCGCCGCCACGGTCCGCTCGTCGAAGCCGTTGGCCGCCAGCCACGTCAGGTCTCCGTCGCCGATGGCGAAGTCCTCCAGCCGGGCCAGCACGTCTTCGAGACCGGCGGCGACGAGGAAGTTGCGTCGAGGTGGCAGATGGCGGGCGAACAGGCTGAACGTTGCCCGGTCGGTCTGCTCGTGCAGGACGTAGCTCGCCGCCATGGTGAGCTGATAGAGATCGGCAACGACGTCGACGGAGGGCACCATCGTGATCGTCGTCGCCGCCCGTGCCGTGTCGTAGGGTCCCAGGTCCCGATCGCTGTCCGGTCACCCGATCGTGAGACGATCCCAGCCGGTCCCCCGTTCGAGCACGCTGCGCACCCGGGCCCAGCTCGCGTCGAGCTCGGCGGACAGCGACCGCGACACGACCGGATCTCGATCGGCGGGGTTCGAGGGGTATACGGCGAGGGTGTCGTGGTCGACGTGGAGCGGGACCGCCCGGAGAGCGGTCGCGAAGGCCCCGGTCGATCGCTCGGTGACCGTGGCGACGACCAGCAGCTCGTCGCGGCGGACGGCGTGAGCGTAGTCGGCGAGGAGGTTGCCCATTCCGTACACGAGCCACTCGCCGTCGACCAGGTCGATCGGCTGGACGACGTGGGCGTGATGGCCGACGATCAGGTCGATCGCCGGTGAGCCGAGCAGTCGCGGTCCGAGGTCCCGCTGCTGGCGGTTGAGCTCGTGAGTGTACTGCTCGCCCCAGTGCAGTGAGAGCACTACGAACTCCGCGCCCGCGTCTCGTGCGCTCGTCGCGTCCTCGAGTATCCGGTGCTCATCGATCACATTGGTGAGCCACGGCGTCTCACCCGGCACGACGAGCCCGTTGAGGCCGTAGGTATACGACAGGTGCGCCACCCGGACGCCGCCGACATCGAGCCAGACCTGCTCGGCGGCCTCATCGGCGGACCGTGCCGCTCCGGTGCTAGCCAGTCCGGCTGCGTCGAGCACCCCGAGGGTCTCGGCCACACCATCGGCACCGTGGTCGAGAATGTGATTCGAGGCCACGCTGCAGGAGTCGTACCCGACCGCCCGAGCGTCGAATGCGATCTGGCCCGGAGCGCGGAAGACCGGATAGGGGGCGAGCCGGGCGTTGTCGGCCGACAGGTTGACCTCCAGGTGGCAGATCGCCCAGTCGGCGCCTCGCAACCAGGGCGTTATCCGACCGAGCAGCGGGCGGTAGTCGTAGTCCCGTCCCGAGCGGGACGCACCGTGGGCGGCAGCGGTAGCGTTCACCCGATTGTGGAGGAGGAAGTCACCGGTGAACGCCATCGTGAAGCGGCGGAGCTCGGGCGGTGGTTCCGTCGAGGTGGCGC
>JAOTYQ010000293.1 GCA_029861725.1 Acidimicrobiia bacterium
GTCGGCCATCGACTCTAGCGCCGCGCCCGCCGATCGCTTCTCTGCTGATCCCCACCGTGCGCCGGCATACTGGGTCGCAGTGTCCGTTCTGATGTCCGAGGCCGACCTCCGGCGCCAGCGAGACCTGCGGCGAATGAAGGCGGTGGCCACCGCCCTCCTGGTGGGCGCAGCGGTCGTTTTCCTGATCGCCCGGGCCCTCGAGGACTCCCGTCCGTGGCTCGGCTTCGTCCGGGCTACCGCTGAGGCCGCCATGGTCGGGGCGTTGGCCGACTGGTTTGCCGTCACCGCACTGTTTCGTCACCCGCTCGGGATCCCCATACCCCACACCGCGATCATCCAGACCCGGAAGAACCAGATCGGGTCGAGCCTCGGCGGTTTCGTGCGTGACAACTTCCTCACCGCCGAGGTCGTCGCCGAACGACTGCGCAGCGCCGGGTTGGCGGCCCGCATGGGCGACTGGCTGGCACAACCTCGCAACGCGCGGACCGTGTCGGCTCAGAGCGCAGCCGTCGTGGGTGGCATCACCGAGGTCCTGGAGGACGACCTCGTTCAGAACGGCATCGAACAGGTCGTGCTGCAGCGGGCCCGGGCCGTGCCCGTCGCTCCGCTGATGGGCCGGGTCGTCGAGGCGGCCTTCGAGGGCGAGCACCACCACGTCCTTCTGGAATCGGTGCTCAAAGGCCTGAGCCGATTCATGGAGGAGAACCGGCCTGCGTTCCGGACCCGGCTCTACCAGGAGTCGCCGTGGTGGGTACCCGAGACGATCGACGACGTGGTGTTCGAGAAGATCTACGAGGTCGTCCAGCACTTCCTCAGCGAGCTGGCGACCGATCACAACCACGAGATGCGGGCCGAGCTGGACCGCCGAACCATACGCCTCGCCGAGGAGCTGCAAACCTCACCGGCGATGGAGGCCCGCGGTGAGGAGCTGAAGGAGCAGATCCTCGCCCACCCCGAGGTGCGCGCCTGGTCGGCGTCACTGTGGACGCGGATCAAGTCGGCGCTCCTCGAGGCCACCGAGGACCCGGATTCCGAGCTTCGGGTCCGCCTCGACGACGCCCTCGTCCAGGCCGGCACCTCGTTGCAGAACGACCCCGAGCTGCGGGCCAGGGTCGACCGCTGGATCGTCGAGGCGACGGTCTACGTCGCCGAGCAGTTCCGTGGAGAGGTCGCCGACCTGATCGCCACGACCGTGCAACGGTGGGACACACAGGAGACCGCGGAGCGGCTCGAGCTGCAGGTCGGCCGAGACCTCCAGTTCATCCGCATCAACGGCACCCTCGTCGGTGGGCTCGCCGGCCTCGTGATCTACACGGTCTCCGAGTATCTCTTCTGAGGGCGGTCACCGCAGTCGAGAAACGACCGTTCCAGCACCAGCGGCTTCGTCGGCAGGCGGACGAGGTCGAATCGTTCGATCAGGTCCGAGGGTGTCACCGGTTCCCCCGGCGGGCACAACTCCAGCGAGGCGGCCAGGAAGCTCAGCACGTTGGCCGGGTCCTCGCCGCAGACCGCCCGGTCGTCGAGGGTCACCGAGCCGTGGCGCTTGGCGAGTCGCTCCCCGTCCGGGCTCAACACGAGCGGCACATGTGCGTGGTCGGCCGTCGGCAGGTCGAGGAGGCGTGCGACGTGGAGCTGCCGGCTGGTCGAGTCGAGCAGGTCATCGGCCCGCACGACGAGCTCGACCCCGAGATCGGCGTCGTCGACGACGGTGACGAGGTGGTAGGCCGGGGTGCCGTCATTGCGCTGGATGACGAAGTCATCGACCGGGTAGGCGACGTCGCCGACGACGAGATCGGCGAAACCGACCTCGGCCTCGTCGCCTCTGAGCCGAAGCGCCGGCGGCCGCCCCGACGCGGTCCGGGCCCGCCGCTCCGGCGCCGTGAGCTCTCGGCATGTGCCCGGGTAGCGGTGACCGGCGAGCGCCCGGTTTGGCGCCTGCACCGCCTCACGGATCTCTCGGCGCGAGCAATAGCAGGGGTACACCAGATCGGTGGCGACCAGTCGTTCCACCGCCTCCCGGTACCGGGCCAGTCGCTGGCTCTGCCGTACCGGTGGGCCGTCCCAGTCGAGGCCGAGGGCCCGCAGGTCGTCAGGCTGGGAGCCGTAGTGCTCGGTCCGGACTGCGCTCCGATCGAGGTCGTCGAAGCGCAGGCGGAGCTCGCTCCCGTCGGTCCGAGCTGCCAGCCAGGACACGAGGGCCGTTCGCAGGTTGCCGAGGTGGAGTCGTCCGGTTGGGCTGGGGGCGAATCGACCTATCGGCATCGCTGCATCATGCCAACGACCGGGCCGGTTCGCGATACTGCCCGACCCGAGCGTTCGAGCCTGGTGGCTTCCGCCGAGGCCCCGAGAGGCGGGCTAGAGTCGGACCACTATCCGGGGGCGAGGATGGTTGCCGATGAGCGACGGACCAATACCGGGATCGACACCGGGTTCGGGAGCCGACTCGGCTGCGCCCCGCCGGGCCCGAATGGTGGCCGCGCTGGCCCGCAGGGGGATCGCCGATCGGCGGGTCCTCTGGGCGATGGGTCGGGTGCCCCGCCATCGCTACATCGACCCCTCCCAGGACGAGCTCGCCTACGATGATCGCCCGGTGGCGATCGGGTCGGGTCAGACGATCAGCCAGCCGTACATCGTGGCCCTGATGGCGGAGGCCGCCGAAGTCGAGCCGAGCGATCGGGTGCTCGAGGTAGGGACCGGGTCGGGCTACGGTGCCGCCGTGCTGGCGTGCCTGGCCGGGCGGGTCTGGACCATCGAGCGCCACAGGGAGCTGGCCGACGTCGCCCGGGCCCGGCTCGAGCGCGACGGCTACGACAACGTGACCGTGATCGTCGGGGACGGGAGCCGGGGTTGGCCGCCGGCCGCCCCGTTCCAGGCGATCGTGGTCACGGCCTGCCCTCGGACGATTCCGCGCGATCTGCTCGACCAGCTCGATGACGGTGGACGGCTCATCATCCCCGTCGGTCAGCGCCGCCGGATCCAGACCCTCGTCAGAGTCCGGCGCCTTGGCGACGAACTGACCCGGGACGACCTCGGCCCGGTTCGGTTCGTACCCCTCATCTCCGACTGATGGCCGTCGGGTTGCTCGTCCGGGGGCCGGGGCTCCGGTTGGCCGCCGGCACGAGGGCGACGACCATGGCGGCGAGCGGTAGGACCCCGAGCACGAGCACCGCTGGGGAGTACCCGCCGAGACGGTGCTCGGCCTCGGCCAACACCACGGGGCCGAGGGCCGAGGCGCCGACACTGAACAGCGTCAGGGCGCCCTGGATCGAGCCGAGTTGGGCGGTCCCGAACCACGACGGGAGCAGAGCGGCGGTCGTGGTCCGCAGACCTCCGCCCATCGCTCCGAGGGTGACGGCATACACGATGACGATCGCCCCCGGCGCCGCGATCGCCGCCAGCGCCTGGGCGATCGCCAGCATCGCCGCGCCGGCCGCCGGCAGGTAGCGGGAGCCGACGCGGTCGGTGAGGAACCCGACGCCGAGGCTGGCGACGGTCGAACCGAGCACTTGGGGCACGAACAGCGCCGCTGCCGCCGTGCTCGACAGCCCGGCATCTCCCAGCAGATCGATCTGGTGGAAGTTGAGGGCGGTGCCGAGCATGGCGGCGGTCGAGCTGACCGTCACCAGCATCCAGAACTGCGCGGTCCGCACGGCCTCGGCCCGCTCGTAGCCGGCGCCACCCTGGCTTCCCGCCGGGCTCGATTCGGGGGCGGCCGCCCCGACTCCTCGCAGCCCGAACCAGGCGATCGCCGGCACTGCGACCCCGACGACGACGGCGGTGACCAGCCACGCCGAGCGCCAGCCGACCCGGTCGATGATGATGGCCAGACCGAGGGGGATGAGCGCCATCAGTGCGCCCGAGATCGTTGAGAACAGGCCGATCGCGGCGCCCCGGTTCCGTTCGAATGAGATCGCCACCGTGACGGCCGACACCAACGACAGCGCGCTCTGGCCGAGCAGGCGAATCCCGACGAATCCGACCGCCAGCCAGGCGAAGCCGTCGACGAGCGACATGTTGACCAGGGCGGCCGCGAAGAGCACCCCGATCGCGAGCTGGGCGGGGCGGACCCCGAGACGGTCGATCGTCCGACCGATCGCAGGCAGGGCAGCGGCGCCGGCGAGCGTGCCGATGAGGTACGCCCGGCTGACCCCGGACCGGCTCAGCCCGAGGTCGGCCACGAAATGGTCGATGAACACCGACACACCGATCGTCTGCCCCGGGCCGGTCAGCGTTGAGGTCAGCGTGGCCAGCGTCAACAGCAGCCAGGCCGAACGCCCTGGGGAGCGGGTCGGGAGGAACGTGGTCGTCGAGCCCAGAGCGGCCGACGCTACCGCCTTCACCGGAAACTCGCCGTCGCCGGTCGCGGAACCGGCTAGACCGGGCGTGTGCTGATCCGACGCCAAGAGTCCGCTGACGCCGACCAGGTGTGGGCGGTGCAGCGCGCCGCGTTCGACCGGCCCGGCTCCGCCTGCTGGCCTTTTAACACGCAGGAAACAAGCCGGAAACTGCCAGGACCCACGGGCAGCCGAGACTGACGCCATTCTTGCGTGGGCAGGGCTCCGGTGGTAGGAACCCAGGCCAGTAGTTGAGCAGAAGGCGGTGGGTAGGACATGCAGGACGCGATCCCTCTGACGAGCGCGCTGTGGATTCTGGTTTCGGCGGCGCTGGTGTTGCTCATGGTGCCCGGGCTGGCGCTCTTCTACGGCGGCATGAGCCGATCGAAGAACGTGCTCAACATGCTCATGATGAACATGGTGTGCCTCGGGCTGGTCCCGGTGGTCTGGGTGGTCGTCGGCTACACCCTGTCGTCGACCGGCACGAACCAGTGGATAGGCGGCTTCGACAACGCCTTCCTCATCGACGTGCCCCTGGTCGCCGAGGACGGCTTGTCGAGCCCGCTGCTCGGTGTCTTCTTCGCCCTGACGTTCGCGTCGATCACCCCGGCCCTCATCTCGGGGGCCGTAGCCGACCGGATGAGCTTCCGAGCGTGGATCGTGTTCGTGCCCGTCTGGCTGCTGCTCGTGTTCGTCCCCGCTTGGGCGTGGGTGTTCCGACCCGACGTCGGCTTCCTGACCACTCGTGGCAGCCTCGACTTCGCCGGCGGCACCGTCGTCCACGTCGCCGCCGGCTCGGCGTCGCTGGCGCTGGTCATGGTTCTCGGCAGGCGCCGCGGCTGGCCGAGCGAGCCGATGCCACCCCACAGCCTCCCGCTTACCATGCTCGGCGCTGGGATCCTGTGGTTCGGCTGGTTCGGGTTCAACGCCGGTTCGGCGTTCGATGTCAGCGCAGTGACCGTCCAAGCGTTCGCCAACACGTTCATGGCCGCCGGCGTCGCCATGCTGGCCTGGCTGCTCGTCGAGCGAATCGTCGACGGACACGCGACCTCGCTCGGCGCGGCCTCCGGCATCGTCGCCGGTCTCGTCGGCATCACGCCGGGGGCCGGCTTCATGGGCACGTGGGGGGCGATGGGGGTCGGCCTGTTCGCTGGTGCCCTCTGTGCCCTGGCCGTACGTCTGAAGTACCGGTTCGGCTACGATGACGCCCTCGACGTCGTCGGCGTCCACCTCGTCGGCGGCCTCGTCGGCGGCATCCTGATCGGCTTCTTCGCCAACTCCGGCGTCTTCGGCGAGTCCAACCCGGACGCCGACGGCGTGTTCGCCGGTGGGGGTGGTGGTCTGCTGCTCGAGCAGATCTTCGCCAACGTCTTCGTGATGGTGTTCGCCTTCGTCGTCACCTACGTCATCGCCCGGGTCCTCGACGCACTGATCGGGCTCCGGGTGGCCGAGGACGACGAGCGCACCGGCCTCGATCAGAGCGAACACGCCGAGACCGCCTACAGCTGATCGCCGGCAGCGCCGTGGGGTGCCGAGCGTGGCCGCGGCCACGACCGGGCACACTGGGCGGGTGATCGAAGAACTTTCGTCTCTGGAGCCAGGCCAGCCGATCGTGTTCGGCGGGAACCGCACCGTGCGGGTGTCCGACGAGCTCGCCGCCGGGTTCCGGCCAGGCGACCGGCTGATCGTCGTTGGCGACACCGGCGACCTACTCCACATACCGGCCGCCGAGTGGGAGGTCGCCGCCGCCGCAGTTGGACTGGCCCACAGGGCGTTCCTCCAACTGGGCGCGGTCGACGACGCAGCGATCTCCGACTTCTACGAGCGCTTCGCCGCCCTCCTCGAAGACGACGACGCCTTCGCCGCCGTTGCCGACGCCAACCGGTGCGACGTCGCCTCGGCCGCTGAGCGGGGACGATCGACCACGAGACTGCAGCTCACGCCCTCGATGCGGTCCGACATGGTGGCCGGACTCCGGCTCTGGCGCGACAGCCCGTCGATGCGCAACGAGCTCATCGAGGAGATCGAGCACCCGGGCTGGAGGGTCGAGCAACGGATCGCCGGCCTCGGCGTTGTCGGCTTCGTCTTCGAGGGCCGGCCAAACGTCTTCGCCGACGCGTGCGGCGTGCTCCGCAGCGGCAACACGGTCGTGTTCCGCATCGGCTCGGACGCGCTCGGCACCGCCCGGGCCATCGTCGAGCACGCCCTCGACCCGGCGCTGGCCGAGGCCGGCCTTCCCGCCGGATCGGCCGCCCTCGTCGACAGCGCAGCCCACGCCGCCGGATCGGCCCTGTTCAGCGATCCCCGACTCGGTTTGGCGGTGGCCCGGGGGAGCGGACCGACGGTGGCGCAGCTCGGCGCCGTAGCCCGCCAGGCTGGGACTGCGGTCAGCCTGCACGGAACCGGTGGAGCGTGGATCGTCACCGGCGAGTCCTGCTCGACCGATCGGCTCGAAGCGGCGGTGAGGAACTCCCTCGATCGGAAGGTGTGCAACACGTTGAACACCTGCTGCGTGCTGGCCAGCCGGGCCGAGGAGCTCGTGCCGGCGGTCCTCCGGGGTCTCGAGGCAGCGGCGGCAGCTCGGGGCACCGTCGCCAAGCTGCACGTGACCGCCGGCGCCCGATCGACCGTACCGGCCGACTGGCTCCAGCGGGAGGTCGACGTCGAACGGGCGGACGGGCCCTGCCGAGAGCCTCAGGTCGCCGCCCTGGGCGACGACGAGCTCGGTGTCGAGTGGGAGTGGGAGGGCTCACCAGAGCTGTCGCTGACGCTCGTCGATTCCGTCGACGAGGCCATCGACGCCTTCAACCGGCAATCGCCCCGGTTCGCGGCCAGCCTCATCAGCGACGACGAGGGCGAGCAACGCCGGTTCTGGGCCGCCATCGATGCGCCGTTCGTCGGTGACGGCTTCACCCGGTGGGTCGACGGTCAATACGCCCTGCATCGACCGGAGCTCGGCCTGTCGAACTGGCAAGGTGGCCGGCTCTTCGCCCGCGGTGGCGTG
>JAOTYQ010000294.1 GCA_029861725.1 Acidimicrobiia bacterium
GTGTCGGTGGACGGCGCGACCCAGGAGGTCACCGTGCAACTGTCGGCCGAGGTCGACTTCACGCTGATCAAGGTCTTCTTGAGCTCGGAGGCACCGCTCGTCGTCGACGTTGCCGCCTCGGCTGCTCCTCGGATCGGGGAACCATGACCGTCCAGGTCGCTCCATCCCCCGTCACCGGTGCACTCGTCGTTTGCCTGGCCGTACTTGCCGCCGGCTGCGCTGGCGCGTCGACGACGGCCGGGGACGGGCCGACGCCGGCTCCGGCCGCTCCGAATTCGTCGGTGCCCATGCCGACCGCCCCGCCGACGACGGCCGAGGAGGTGGCCTCGCTGCGTGACGGCGACAACCGCGACATCGACGAGCTCGCCGTGGTCGTGGCCGCCGACGCCGCCGGCGACCCCGAGTGGATCGAGGTGTTCGCCCGACTCCGGGCCTCGAGCTGGCTCTGGAGCCGCTACCCGGGAACCTACGATGTGCGCGACATCTATTCCGACCACGATGCGGGCGACACCGCCCGGGCGAACGAGGTGGACTGGCTCGAGCACGGCGTCTACCTCGACGAGCCACTTCCGGAGCTCGTCTCGGTCGTCAAGACCAGAACGCTGGGCCAGCTGACCGAGCTCGAGGTCGTGATCGACGGTGGTGTCGCCGTCGTGCGTCGGGAGACCGACGACCAGGCCACCGGAGAACTCCCTGGTGGGAGGGCCCGCGCGCTGTTCATCATCGCCCCCGACGGCCCTCAAGGCCGGTGGCGAATACACTCGGTCGTACCGCTCCGCTTGCTCGACGAACCCGAAGCCGAGGAGTCGAACCCATGAGCCGCCGCATCGTCCGATCCCTCAGCGCCGTTCTCATCGCCCTAGCGGCCACGGCGGTCGTCTCGCCCCCAGCCGGCGCGCAGGGCTGCACGCCGATCGACAGGAGCGGAACGACCTGCCGGATCGGCGACGGCAGCAATTCGCCGCCGGCACCCGGCGAGCGGTCCGTCTCGACCGAGTCCCCGCCCGGCCCCACGTTCGTCTGGCTGAACCTGCTGATCCCCTGCGAGGCGGCGACGTCGGGCGGCTGGACGCCGCTCACCGACCTCGACTCGGCCATCTTCGACCTGTCCTTCGGTCCCGGTGTCGCCGACCCGGTCGAACCAGGCGTCATCTGGATCGGCGAGCTCGTCGATCCGGCAACCGGCCCCACCAACAGTGGCTACCTGAGCTGCGTCGGCGCCGGTGAAGCTGTCCCAGCCCTTCCGCCGCCGCCACCGACCGCCGATGAGATCTGGGGAGCGGCGCTCACGTTCGAGCCCCAGGTGAACCTCGACCCGTACGTCCGGGGCCTCACCGGGCTCGAGACCCACATGTGGTACGAGGGTCCGCTGAGCGACAGTGTCTCACTCAGCCTGAACGGCTATGGCGTCACGGCCACGATCGCCGCCGTCGAGTTCCGGTGGGACATGGGCGGCGCCTCGCGCGAGGGCGTCCATAGCTACGCCACCGCCGAGCCGGGGTCGGCGGCGAGCCCCGCCGCCCTCCACACCTACTCCCAGCCAGGAGCCGTCGTCGTGATCCACGAGATCGTGTGGGCCGGCAGTGCCGTGTTGACCGGGCCCGGGCTGCCGGCCGGAGGCGTGGTCGTCGACCTGGGCACGGCAACGCTGGCCACCGCGAGAGCCTATGACGTGATAGAAGTACGTACACCGGTCGTGAACCGGTGACCGCCGACAGAGGAGCGACACAGGGACGAGCAGCACAAGGCGATTGATCACGACTGGCTCGTAGCCGGATCTTTGGCTGGGGTTCGGACGAAGCGTTTGACGACTCGGGCATCGGGCCCGGGGCGACGACACCTCGAGAGGCAGTACGGACATGGCAGATCTGGACATTCAGATCGACGTCCCAGACGACGACGACCTGAACTCGCCTGTGCGCGTGCTCAACGGGAGCTGGGTGCCGCCCTGGCTGAAGGCGGTCGTCGTGCTTCTCGCTGGCGCACTGCTCGCGCTCGGCATCGGCGCCTTCCTGCTGGGGCGCTCACAGGCCGCCGACGACGCCGAGGTGCTGGTTCCCCCTACCGTGCGGACCACCCCGCTCGCCTCCGCCGCCGCCAGTCCGAACATCGAGATCTCTCTCGAGGCCGTCGAGGACTGGGAAGCGTTCGCACAGACGGGTGATCTGGCCTCGGTCGAACGCAGCTTCGATACGAACGGGCCCCAATATGCGCTCTTCGCCCAGGCCAGCAACGGCGAGTCGACCCCCGAGCTCGACTTCGCGGCCCGCAACTTGACCGAGTCGACGGAGGGGGTCGTGACCACCGTCTCGCTGGATCTCGTGGTGTCGAGTCCGGACGGCGAGGAGATCTTTCCCTATGACTTCGTCTACCTCGACGGCCGCCAGCAGGTGTGGACGGTCGTCGACCGGAGGGCACCGGGCTCCGCGGCGCTGCCGCCGGCAGCCGAGATGATCGATTCGGCCCGCCAGAACTGGGCACTGTTCACGTCCTCGCTGTCGGTCGGCGACGGCGACGGCGTCATGGAGGTGGTCAGCAGCGAGACCGCAACACTCGCCGACCAGGTCGCCGCCGCCCTCGGAGGAGCGACGATCCCCGACGACGAGCGGGTGATCGACGATCCCGATCTGTTCGATCTCCTCGTGGACCGGGCCGGGTCGGTGCCGACCGACGGCCCCGGCGAGATCGTGATCGCGTTGCTCGACGCCGGCCAGCGCCAAGCCCTTGTGGTCGGCGAGCTGAGCTCGTGGACCCAGACAGACCCAGACAGAATCATCGCATCGCTCGAGGTCGCCGGTCAGCCGGTTGCCATCGTCCCGTTCCTGGCCTCGGCCGAGGGCTGGACGTTCGACCTCGCCGGTGCGTTGAACACGAGTGGAGGAAGTCCATGAACGCCAACAGCCAGGAGGGAACTTCGCCCTCGGTCTGGATGTCGGTCCAGACCGCGGCGAAGGAACTGGAGGTGACGACCAGAACGATCTACCGATTCATCAACGACGGCAAGCTCGCCGCGTACCGGATCGGCCGGGTGTATCGCATCCGACGAGAAGACCTCGATAGCTTCCTTCACGCCGCGGCCCTCCAGCCCGGTGATCTCGACCACCTGGTCGACGAGGGACGGTCGAGCAAGAACGGTGGTGCGGATGACGACGCTGAGGTGGAGCGGGTCGAGACGACTCGATAGGAGTCGATGACCGGCGCGGTGTTCGCGGTGGCGGCGCTGGTCGGTTCGCTGTTCGTTATCGCCGGCGTCGAAGACGCTCGGACCCAGCAGGTCTCGATTCGGATCGGTCGCACCACGACGGTCGTCGCCATCGTCGGGCTCGGCGCGATAGGACTCATCGCCACCGAGTGGACCCAGCTCGTCCAGGCGTTGGTGGGAGCCCTCCTGGTCACCGGCATCCAGGTCGTCCCCTACCTCCTGCAGTCGGGTCGGCGTTCGGGCCAGACCGGGGAGTGGATCGGCCGGGCCGATGTCCGGTTCGGCGTGCCGTTCGGCTGGACCCTCGGCTGGTTCGGCGTGGGGTTCGCCGTGGTCGGCTTCGCCGTCGCACTGGTGGCAGGCCTGATCGCGAGCGCGGTGACCGGCCGTCGCCGCATTCCGTTCGTCCCCTACCTCGCTGTCGGGCTCTGGGCGGGTCTGGCGTGGGCGCTGGCCCGTTCGCTGGCGGGTGGAGCATGATCGCGGGCGAACTGAGCCGACCGACGGTTCGGCGACCTGGCAGCGAGGACAGCATGTTTTTCGAGACCACGCTCACCACCGACCGAATCGACGCGATGCGCGCTGCCGGCCACTGGACCGACGAGCACATGTTCGATCGCTTCCGAGCCCGAGGGGCGGAGCGGGGGACCGACCCGATGATCATCGACGCCTACGGCACGGTGACGTGGGCCGAGGCGATGTCGGCCGTCGACCGGCTGAGCCGAGGGGTCCTCGAGCTCGGGATCCGACCCGGCGACGTCGTGCAGCTCCAGCTGCCGAACCGCCGCGAGTTCCCGTTGGCGGTGCTGGCCCTGGAGCGAATCGGGGTCGTTGTCAACCCGGTCGCTCCGATCTTCCGGACGAAGGAGGTGTCGGTGATGTCCGAGCTCGCCAGGCCCCGAGCCGTCATCACCGTCGATGCATTCCGAGGCTACGGGCTCGCCGCGATGCACGGTCAGCTTCGGGAGGCCTACGACTGGATCGAGCACCTCATCGTCGTTCCCCCCGATCCTACGTTCGTGAAAGCTGAGGGCAGCGACCGGTCGGGCCCGGCCGACACGATGTCGTGGGCCGAGGTCCTGGCGCTCGGAGCTCGCTCCGACCTGACCGACCGTTCGCTCGATCTCTGCCGCCCCTCACCGAACGATGTGTGCGAAGTGATGTTCACGTCCGGCACCACCGGGCAGCCGAAGGGGGTGATGCATACCCAGAACACGATCAACGTCGCCACCGACCTCTGGCTGGCCCGGATCGCTCCCGACTGCTCGCGGTTTCACATGGCCTCGACGTTGGCCCATCAGACCGGCTACCTGTACGGGGTCCGGGCGCCGATCGCGGCCGGTGGCGCCGTCGTCTATCAGGAGGTCTGGGATCCGGTGGAGTTCGCCCGCCTGATCGAGGAGCACCGCATCGAGGCTTCGATGGGTGCCACCCCCTTCCTCGCCGACCTGCTCGCGGTCGAGGCTCTGGCCCAGCGCGACCTCTCGAGCTTCAAGGCCTTCGTGTGCGCCGGTGCTGCGATCCCGCTCCCGGTGCTGGAGCGGGCCCGCGACGAGCTGCCGTGCACCGTCATGCCCGGATGGGGCATGACCGAGACCGGGCTGTCGACCACCGGACGACGGGACGACCCGTTCGAGAAGCTAGCGACCGACGGCGCGGCGGTCGCTGGTAATGAGGTCCAGATCGTCGATCCCGACGGTTGCCCGGTGCCCGCCGGCACCGAGGGCGACCTGCAGTTCCGGGGCTCGGAGGCATTCGTCGGGTACATCCAGGGGCGAGCACTGAGCGAGTCGTGTTGGCGGGACGGCTGGTTCGACACGGGAGACCGGGCCGTCATGGACGCCGATGGCTATATCTCGATCAGCGGGCGCACGAAGGACATCATCATCCGCGGCGGCGAGAACGTCCCGGTCAAGGAGGTCGAAGATGTGCTCCTGCGCCATCCCTCGGTGGCAGGGGTGGCGGTGATCGCCAAGCCTCACGATCGCTTGGGGGAGATCGGTTGCGCGGTCGTGATCGCCAATGAAGAGCATCCGACGCTCGACGAGCTGACCGGCTTCCTCGACAGCCAGGGGGTGACCCGCCAGTTCTGGCCAGAGGACCTGGCGTTCGTCGAGGAGTTCCCGATGACGCCGAGCGGGAAGATCCAGAAGTACCGGCTACGCCAGCTCGTGCTGGGCGTCTGACCTCTGGATGTCGAGGCGAGGGTGGGTCCCGCCCAAGGCGAGACCCACCCTCGGCCCACCTTTGGCTGGGGTGGACGAACTGGTCGGAGCCGTGGATGCGCTCATGCGCCGGCGACCGTTCCGAGGACGGAGATGTGGAAATGGTCTTCGTGATCGCCGTCGTTGAAGCTGCCCGGAGCGTCGCCGGCTAGGTCGCCGAACGGGTGTCCGATGGTCCAAGGACGGAGGTAGTTGGTCTCGCGGTTCATCGCATGCCACGTCAGGAGCTGGCTGCGGGCGGCACGGTTGCCGTCGGCGACGACCTGCCCGTCGAACATCCAGATGTCGGCGGCTCGGCCGGAGGCGTGGCGAGAGATTCTGCAGTTCGGGTAGGTCCCGGATCGGGCGATGCACAGCGAGTGCCCGGTCTGGAGCGACGAGATGTAGATCTCGTGGCTCTGCGCCAGCGATAGCAGGATGGCTACCAGCTGGGGATCGATGATCCCCGCTTCGAGGTCGGCGCGCTGGGCCGGACCCATCGAGACGTTGGGGTGGTTGATGAGGGCGATCGGATCGGCGCCGGCGAAGATCGGCGCAACCCCGTACCGGGCGGCGAAGTCGAGGACCTCGGCGACGTACACGTCGGACCGGTTGTAGCGGAAGATGGCGTCGCGGAGGCTCGTGACCTCCCCCTCGGGGCCGCACAGATAGCGGGCGGCGCTGTGGATGGCATCGAATGCGTTGTGGGGCGTACGGACCCCGTCGCCATTGCCATCGACCCCGAAGCTCTGGAACGTCTCGGTCAGGAACTGCATCGGCCCGAGCGCCCGATCGTGCGTGGGATGGCCGTGCCAGGGCGAGCCTCCCGGCGGGAGCGGGACGGCTTGGGTGCCCGGGGTGCTCCCATCGAGAACCGGACCGAGGATCGGGGGGACGACGTCGCCGTTCTCCAACAGCGTCGCCCCTCCGAAACGGCCGTGGTCGGACTCGACCTTCCCGATCCCGGCCAGGACCGTCCAGGGCAGCCCTGGGCAGGTCAGCCCGGCGGCCCGGTAGGCCTCGAGCAGCGGCCCGGGGATGTCCTCGAGAGCGAACTCGCTCGGTTCGGGATTCAGCGGATTCGACAGCGCTTGCACCACACCTCCGAGCGAGAGCATCACCATTCCCAGGCCGACGAGGGGGCCGACCAGGATGACGGCGACGAAGCCGGCGCCGATCTTCAGCATCCCCGAGCGACTCCGGCCCGCTCATCGCACATCGCTGACCAACTGCGCGCCGTCGACGGTCACGATCAACCTGCGGTGCTCCTCCGTTCGGTCGCCTGCGGCGCTCGTGGCAACGGTGAAGCTCAGTTGGAAGACGTCGCTCGCCAGCGGCGTCAACTCGATGAACTCGGGCTCTACGATGCGCTCCTCGGCCTCGACGAACTCGCGCAGCGCCGGCGGCATCGGTTGGGCCAGCTGGTCGAGGAGGCCCGGTGCAACCAGGGACCGGAGCTCGGCGAGCCTGGTACCCGGATCGGCCCGGTAGTCGAATGCCAGGTAGAGCCGCCCGAATTCGACGAGGCGAGCGTGGAGTGCAGCGGCCGGCGGCACCGCATCGGCAGGGGTCGACGAGTCGGTTCCCGCGACGAGCCCATCGACGGGACTCGGGGTCGCGCCCGCGATCGAGGCGTCTGGGCTCGACGCGTCGGCCGCCGAAGCGTCAGCCGTCGAAGCGGTCTCGGCCTCGGTCGTCAGCTGGGCTGCGGTCGACGGCCGGGTGGCCCCCCCACTGGAGCCGGTCGACGACGCCAGCCGCGGCGCCCCCGCTTCGCCGGTGGAGGCGTCCGGGAGCTCCGAGGACGTGGGGTCGGCGAACGAGCCGCATCCGGCGAGCACGAGAATGGGCAGCGCGAGCAGCAGCCCCACAACCCCCGACCTCCGCCTCGTCATGACCCACGTCGTCATGACCCACATAGTCATGAT
>JAOTYQ010000295.1 GCA_029861725.1 Acidimicrobiia bacterium
CTGGGTCTCGAGGATCTCGACAAGGACCGGCGGATCTCCGACATCCCGTTGGAGACATTGCGGCTCATCGACCTCGCTCGGACGCTGTCCCGGGAGCCGGATCTCCTCGTGCTCGACGAGATGACGGCCGCCCTCCCGGCCAATAGGGCTGCCCAGGTCTTCGACGTCATGAGCGAGCACCGAGACAAGGGCCGCTCGGTGCTGTTCATCACTCACCGACTCTCCGAGGTACGGCAGACCTGTGACCGGGCGACCGTGTTGCGCGACGGCCGCAACGTCGCCACGCTCGATCCCCGGGCCGGCGACGAGACGGTGCTCGTCGAAGCGATGCTGGGAGTGACCCCCGAGGCCGCCGAGGAGCGCGAGGACGGCGCGGATTCCCGGTCGTTGGGTGCGGTAGCGCTGCGAGTCACCGACCTCCGTCTCAGCGAGGAGGTGCGGGGAGTGTCCTTCGAGCTCCGGGAGGGCGAGATCCTGGGCATCGCCGCCCTCGAAGGCCAGGGTCAGGACCGGTTGTTCAGCGTGCTCTCGGGCGATCGGCGGCCGTCAGCGGGAACGATCATGGTGGGGGGCGAGGAGCTGCGGGCCCGCTCGCCCTACGATGCGGTCCGCCGCGGGGTCGTGCTGATCCCGGCCGACCGGCTGCTGGCGCTGCTGCCCAATCGGAGCGTCACCGAGAACGTGGCGGTGCCGTTCTACATCCGCATCGCCGGCTGGTTCCGCCTCGCGGCCGAGGAGCCGGCCCGGGTTGCCGCCGCGGTCGATCGGCTGTCGATCGACACCCGGGCTCAGAGCCAGGTCCGGCGGCTCTCGGGCGGCAATCAGCAGAAGGTGGTCATCGGCCGGTGGCTCGCCGCCGGCTTCCGGACGTTGCTCTGCTTCGACCCGACCAGAGGCATCGACATCGGCACGAAGAACCAGATCTACGGGCTGCTGCGGGAGCTGGCGGCAGGAGGAGCGGCGATCCTGCTGTACACGAGCGAGCTCGCCGAGATCCCGCTGGTGTGCGACCGGGTCCTGGTGATGTACCGCGGCACGATCGTCGACGAAGTCGACGGACCGAGCGCCACCGAGGAGGAACTGCTGGCTGCGGCCCACGGGTTGGAGCCGGTGACGTGAACGCTACCGGCGCCAGCTCATGGCACCCGGCAGCCAACCTGACGCAACGATGGCCCGTTCAAAGCGCCTGGACCGCGCTGGTGTGGCTGCTGCTGCTCGTGCTGCTCGGCTGGTACTCGACCCTCATCCCCAGCTTCGGGTCGTTCCAGCTGGCCTCGATCACGAAGAACAGCATGCCACTGGCGTATCTCGCCATCGGGCAGGCGGTGATCGTGATCGCCGGCGGCATCGACCTGTCGCTCGGCGCCCTGCTCGTCCTGTCGAACTCCCTCGCCGCCCAGCTCATGTTCGAGCAACCGTTCTCGGCAACGCTGGCGCTGGCGGTGCTCATCATCGGAGCCGGCGCAGTGGCCAACGGCGCGGTCGGGTGGATCGTGATCCGCAGTGGCGTGCCCGACATCGTCGTCACGCTGGCCACCGGGTTCATCTGGTCGGGGCTGGCCCTGCTCATCCTCCCGTCGCCCGGCGGGGGGACCTCGGAGGGCTTCCGCCTGCTGTTCACCGGTTCCCGGTTCAGCTCCGGGTCGAACTTCTGGCCGTCGACGTTGATGCTGATCGTGCCCATGGTGCTCGTCGCCTACGGCATGCGCCACCGCCGCCAGGGCCTGGCCCTCTACGCTACGGGCAGCGACCGCAACGCGGCCTACCTGTCGGGCGTCGACGTTCGCCGGGCCAAGATCGTGGCGTACGCAGTCGGCGGCGCGATGGCCGCCCTCAGCGGGTTGGCCACCGTGGCCATCACCGGCTCCGGCGACCCCCGGTTCAGCATCGGCGCCAACGCCACGCTGAACAGCGTCGCTGCGGTAGTGCTCGGAGGGGTGGCGCTGACCGGGGGCACGGGCTCGGTCGTGGGGGCGGTGGCGGGCGCCATCATCTTGTTCTTCCTCAACCCGATCCTCTCGGCGATGCGGATCGACCCCAACACCGCCCAGGTCGTCCAGGGCGGCCTGATCGTCATCGTCATGATGGGCGCCGGCTTCCTCGCACAGCGGCGGAGCCGGTCGACATGACGGCGACGCTGTCGAGGAGAGCCCGCCTCAACGAGGTCCTCGCCGATCACGCCACAGCCGTGCTCGGTGTGGTTCTCGTCGTCCTCGTGTTGCTGACCGCTGCGGTCGAGCCCTCCTACCTCAGCGTGACCGGCCTGCGGAACACGCTGCTCATCGCCGCCCCCCTCGGGATCATGGCCGCCGGCCAGACGATCCTGATGCTGACGGGCGGTATCGATCTGTCGGTGACGATGATCGCCACCGGCGCCGCCTACGTGGCCGGCAACCAGTCTCCCCGGGGGGCGGTGATCGCCATGCTGCTGGGGCTGCTCGTCGGGGTCGTCGCCGGCGCGGTCAACGGGATCGGCGTCGGCGTGTTCCGGGTGAACCCGTTGATCATGACGCTCGCGATGTCGGCGATCCTGCTCGGGCTGTTCACCCAATGGGCCCAGACGATCCTCCAGGGCTCGACCGCAGCGGCGCCGCTGATCAAGACGTTGGGAGGCGGCTCGTTCGCCGACAACCTGATCCCGTACGCCGTTGTCATCTGGGCGCTCCTGTCGGCCGGCCTCCTGCTGCTCCTCCACCGGACCGGACTCGGCCGGATGATCTACGGCGTCGGCGACAACGAGATGGCACTGCGCCTCGCCGGTGTCCGACCGTGGCAGATCTACCTGACCGTGTACGTGCTCGCCGGCGTCGGAGCTGCAATCGCCGGCATCCTGCTCGCCGGGCGGACCGGAGCGGTCGACCTCCAGCTGGCCAGTGCGTTCCTGCTGCCGTCCGTGGCGGCCGCCGTGATCGGCGGTACGTCGATCTTCGGTGGTGTCGGTGGCTACTCGGGCACGATCATCGGAGCGCTGATCCTGAGCGTCCTCAACTCGATGTTGACCTTCCTCGATGTCGGTCAGGGACTGCAGCAGATCGTGTACGGCTCGATCGTGCTGACACTGGCCTGGGCCTACGCCAGCCTGACCGGCCCCGCTGGCGGCGCCGGGGGAGCGGGGTGGGGACGATGACCGGTTGGCCGGTAGGCGGGAACGCTGGACGAAGCAGTGGCAGACAGGACGAGGGAGAGGAGCGGTCGGCGTGACCGAGGTGATCCAGAGCTTTGCCGACGTACGAGTCGGTGTCATCGGTGTCGGCTTCGTCGGGATGGCCCACATTGAGGCCCTCCGCCGGCTCGGCATCCAGGTGGTCGCGGCGGCGAGAGGGAACGTGGAGCGGGGAACCGCCGGGGCGACCGCCGCGCTGCCTCCGATTGCGGCGTCGGTCGACGAGCTGATCGAGGACCCTTCGATCGACGCCGTGCACGTGGCAAGCCCCAACAACGTGCACGCCGCCCAGGCGATGCGGTGTCTCGGTGCCGGCAAGCACGTGATCTGCGAGAAGCCGCTCGGCGTGACGGCGAACGAGACCGCCGAGCTGGTCGCCGCCGCCAACCGCTCCGGGCTCGTGCACGCCGTGTGCTTCAACATGCGCTTCTACCCCCTGAACCAGCACATGGCGGCCGAGGTGGCATCCGGGGCGCTCGGCTCGCCGACACTCCTCACCGGGTCGTACCTCCAGGACTGGCTCCTGCTCGACACCGACTGGAACTGGCGCCTCGACGAGACAACCGGCGGAACCCTGCGCTCGGTCGCCGACATCGGCTCCCACTGGCTCGACCTGGCCCAGTTCATCAGCGGCCAGCGGGTCGTCGAGGTGATGGCCGACCTCCACACGTTCGTGCCGGTGCGGCAGCGGCCGGTCGTCGAGCCCCACACGTTCGCCGGTCCCGACCCCGGGGAGGCCTCCGAGCCGGTCGAGATCACCAACGACGACGCCGCCGGCATCCTCCTGCGGTTCGCCGATGGGGCCAGGGGCGTGCTGACCGTGTCGCAGGTGGCCGCCGGACGTAAGAACGCCCTGTCGCTCCAGATCTCGGGATCGGTCGGCTCGTTCGGCTGGTGCTCGGAGGAGCCCGACGTGCTGTGGCACGGCCACCGAGGCCAGCCGAATCAAGTGTTGCAGCGCGATGGCACGCTCATGAACGACACCGGCGTCGCCGCGACCGTGCTCCCCGTCGGCCACGTCGAAGGCTATGCCGACACCTTCCGCTCGCTGTTCGCTGCGGTGTACGCCGACGTCGTCGCCGGTCGACCCTCGGACCGCCGGTCGTACCCGACTTTCGCCGACGGCCACGACGCTATGCTCGTGACCGAAGCGATCGCCCGCAGCGCCGCCTCGGGCAGGTGGGAGACGGTGGAAAGGGGGATGCAGGCGTGAGACTCGGTCTCAATACCGCTCCGTTCGGGGAGCTGACCGTCCAAGAGGTCGCGGACTGGGCCTCGGCCAACGGTTACGAGATGCTCGAGGTCTGCTGCTGGCCCAGCGGCGAGGGCGCCACCCGCCGCTACGCCGGGGTGTGTCACATCGACGTCGACACCGTGACCGACGACAACGCGTCGGAGATCGTCGATGACCTGGCGGCCAGGGGCATCACGATCTCGGGACTGGGCTACTACCCCAACCCGCTCGCCCCCGACGCCGAGCAACGGGCGGCGGTGAAGGAGCACCTCCTGAAGGTCATTACCGCCGCGTCCCGCCTCGGAGTCGGCGTCGTCAACACCTTCATCGGCGCCGACCAGAACCGAACCCAGGCCGACAACTGGACCGAGGCCAAGTCCGTCTGGCCCGAGATCGTCGCCCACGCCACCGACCGCGGGGTGAAGATCGCGATCGAGAACTGCCCGATGATCTTCTCGAACGACGAGTGGCCTTCGGGCCACAACCTCGCATACTCGCCGTCGTCGTGGCGGACGATGTTCGAGACGTTCGGTGAGACGGTCGGTCTCAACTTCGATCCATCGCACCTCGTGTGGCAGATGATCGACATCGCGGCGGCGATCGACGAGTTCGGGTCGCGCTTCTACCACGTCCACGCCAAGGACCTGATGATCGACCGCAAGGGCCTGTACGACAACGGGATCATGTCGACGGGCATCGGGTGGCAGGTGCCTCGCCTACCCGGCCTGGGTGAGGTCGACTGGCAAGCGTTCTTCGCCGGGCTGTACCGAGTCGGTTACGACGACGTCGTCTGCGTCGAGCACGAGGACCGCGACTTCGAGGCCACCGACGAGCTCGTCAAGCGGGGCTTCCTCATCGCCCGCGACGCACTCGTGCCGTGGATCCACTGACCCCGGACGAGGTGGACGCCTTCCACCGCCATGGTTTCCTCGTTCGCCGACAGCTCTTCGATCCCGCTGAGATGGCGCTGATCGCCGCCGCCGTCAGAGACGACCCCGAGATCGCCCGCCGCAGCTACGGACTCGACGACGGGCTCGGCGGCACAACATCGATCGCGCTGTGGAACCACGCCGGCGACGACACCCTCGGCCTGCTCCCACGGCTCGACCGGATGGCCGCCACCGCCGAGCGGCTACTCGGGGGCGAGGTCTACCACTACCACTCGAAGTTGACGGTCAAGCAGCCGCGCGGCGGTGGCTCGTGGCGCTGGCACCAGGATTACGGTTACTGGTACAAGAACGGCTGCCTGTTCCCCGACCTGTTGACCGCGGCCATAGCCGTCGGCCCTCAGACGGAAGCCAACGGCTGCCTTCAGCTGCTCGACGGCAGCCATCGGTGCGGCCGGATCGAGCACGTGAGCTACGGCGACCAGACCGCAGCCGACGACGAGCGGGTGCAGGTCCTCGCCGATCGGCTCGATGTCGTGGCCTTCGAGGCCGATCCCGGCGACGTCGTGTTCTTCCACGCCAACACGTTGCATCGCTCGCCGCCCAACGAGTCGGGCGAGGTCCGGGAGCTCCTGCTCTGCGCCTACAACACGGCGACCAACGATCCCGTGATCGAGCACCACCACCCGGGCTACCACCCGCTTGGCCGGCTCGACGACGGTGAGCTGTTGCGTCGGGGCCTCGTCATCGCTGGCGGCGACCGGGTGTTCCAGGATCCGAGCGACGATCGCACCATCGAAGGCTTCACCGAGCACACGCAGCGATAACCCAGGAGCAGCCATGCAGACCCACGCCATCACGATGCTCGGCACCGGCCTCATCGGGGGCTTCTACACCCGAGCGCTCGGCGCTGGCCGTGCCCGCGACCGAGTGGAGGTGGTCTACTCGCGATCTGCCGAGCGGGCCGAGCAGTTCGCCCGCCAGTGGGACATCGCCAGCCACACCGCCGACCTGGCCGAGGCGATCGAGCACCCCGACACCGATGTCGTGGTCGTCGGGCTCCCCAACCACCTCCACCTGCCGGCGATCGAGATCTGTGCACGAGCGGGCAAGGCCGTGCTCTGCACGAAACCGCTGGCTCGGACCGGCGACGAGGCCAAGCGGATCGTCGACCTCGTGACCGAGGCCGGTATCTTCGCCGGGTATCTCGAGGACCTCTGTTACACCCCGAAGACGCTGAAGGCGGCCCGGGCCGTCGCCGATGGTGCGATTGGTGATCCCACGTGGGTCCGGTCGCGGGAGGCCCACTCCGGTCCCCACAGTGCCTGGTTCTGGGACACCGAGCTGGCCGGCGGTGGCGCCATCGTCGACCTGGGCTGCCATTGCATCGAGATCATCCGGACCTTCGTCGGCAAGGGCAACCGCCCTGTCGAGGTGTCGTGTTGGAGCGACAGCCTCGTGCACCCGATCGACGCCGAGGACAACGCCGTGGCCCTGATCCGCTTCGAGTCCGGTGCGCTCGGGCAGTTCGAGGTGAGCTGGACGTTCCGTGGGGGCATGGACCTTCGTGACGAGGTGGCGGGCACGACCGGAACGATCCGGCTCGATCACTTCCTCCGTACCGGGTTCGAGATGTTCTCCGGCGGGACCGAGGGCTATGTGGCCGAGAAGGCCGATAGCGCCGAAGGGTGGGTGTTCCCGGTGGGCGACGAGCTGGTCGAGCTCGGCTACCTCGACATGTTCACGGACATGTTCGCCGCGATGGAGCAGGGCCGGCAGCCGGCCGAGACCTTCTACGACGGCTACGTCGTCAACGCCATCATGGATGCCTGCTACCGCGCGGCTGAGACCAAGCGGTGGGAGCCAGTCGAGCTCGACTGGGATCGGCCGCCGACGCCGCCGATCTCGATCGGTCGCTCGGTTGTCGACGGGGCCGAGCTGATCAAGGAGGAGACGATGCCGGACGGCCAGCGCAAGCAGATCGTCCGCCGAGCCGATGGCGCCATCGCCGAGCGCATCGTTCAGTGATCTGAAGCCAGATG
>JAOTYQ010000012.1 GCA_029861725.1 Acidimicrobiia bacterium
GAAGACGAGCAAGCCGATGAGTGAGGAGCCGACGGTGGCTGCGGAATAGACCACGGTGCGCCCAGCGGTCTGCAGCGTTCGGCTGGTGGCGAGCTCGACGCTGCGGCCAGCCCCTCGCTCCTCGCGGAATCGAGCGACCATGAGCAGGCTGTAGTCGATGGCCAGGCCGAGACCAAGGGCGGTCACCAACGTACGAGCGAAGATCGAGATGTCGGTCAGCTGGACGACGATGGTGAGGGCGACGAAGCTGCCGAGCACGGAGAAGACGGCGACCAGCAGCGGCAGGACAGCGGCCCGGATGCCGCGGAACACCAACAGGAGACCGATCAGCGTGAACGGCGCGGCCAGCAGCTCAGCGGTCACGAGATCCTCCTCCGCGAGCTCGGCCGCCACCCGGCTGATCTCGACCGCGCCAGTAGCAGAGATGTCGAAGAGCTCGTTGGGCCCGGCGTAGGTGTCGTGGAGCCGTTCGGCTGTCTCGCGCTGCTCGTCTTCGCTCCCTCCGAGCTTCACCGCGATCACGGCGTACCTGCCCTCACCGTCCTGGAGCGGGCTCAAAGCCGGCGGCGGTGGCGGGGATAGGTTGTAGAAGGAGGCGACCTCGACGACCCCCGACTCGGCCTCGATTGCTTCGGTGAGCCTCTCGCCCTCTGGTCGGTTGAGCTCCGAGTAGACCCACTTCTCCTTGGGCTCGAGCAGCAGGACGAAACCGTACGAGCCGGTGCCGAACTCGTCCTCCAAGATGTCGGCAACCTGCGTCGACTCCGCATCCGGGTCGAGGAAGCCCCCCACGCTCAGCCGCTCCTCCACTCCTCCGCCAACAACTGCGAAGACGACCACGAGCGCACCGAGCACGGCGAGCATCAGGCCTGGCCGGGTGGTGGCCCAACGGGCAATCGAGCTGATCATGTGACCATGACAGCTCGACGTTTCAAGTATCCGTCAGGGGATGAGTCGCGTCGTTCCGTGAGGATGTTCTACAGGCTCCTAGACTCGACCGGCAATGACAGCCGACGACGATGTCGTCATCACCGTGACCCAAGCCAATCAGCGTCCGCTCGTGCTGCTGCTACAAGGCGAGCTCATCGTCGGGCGGGACTGTGAGGGCTTGCTGATCGCCGACTCCGAGGTGTCTCGACGCCATCTCCGCCTCCGTCGTCGGGGCCGAGCGGTGGAGGTGTCGGACCTCGGATCGACGAACGGCACGTTCCTGGACGGCGTCGAGCTGACGAAGCCCGAGCTCATCGATTCGACCAGTCGTGTCGCGATCGGGGAGACGAACCTCGACGTCGAGGTCCGGAGCAGCACGCCGAGCCGCGGGGCGCGGGCGGTTGGCCAAGAGACGGAAGTGCGTGTCGATGACCTACGGAGCACGTCGATCGACCTGTTGGCCGCTTCCATGCCCTCGGACAGTGGCTCGCTGCCGACCGGAGACCTGGGGGCACCGACGATCACGATGGTCTTCTCCGACATCGAGTCGTCCACGGAACGAGCAGCCGAGATGGGCGACACGGCGTGGTTCGCTCTCCTCGACGAGCACAACCAACTGTTTCGGTCCGAGCTCCAGAAGTGGGGAGGAACCGAGGTCAAGTCGATGGGCGACGGTTTCATGCTGACGTTCCCCAACGTGCGAAGGGCCGTGCGGTTCGCGACCGCGATCCAACGCCGTGTCGAAGGTGACGACGGGCCAGACGTGAAGGTTCGGATGGGAGTGCACACCGGGGAGGCCATCCCAGACATCACCGGCGACCTCTTCGGGCGCCACGTCAACCTGGCCGCCCGGGTCGCCAATCTCGCCGCCGGCGGCCAGATCCTGGCGAGTCTCGTCGTTCACGAGATCGCGAAGGGGCAGGACGATGTTCATTTCAGCGAGCCCTTCCTGGCCGAGCTGAAGGGCTTCTCCGAGCCACAGACCCTGTACGAGTTGCTCTGGGAGTGAGCCTTTGCCAGCACGCGAGACCAGCCGGTGCACTTCCTAGACGAGGAAGACCAGGTCGAACTCGTTGCGGAAGTTCGGGGCCCCAAGGATCTAGGTACCGGCCGGCTCCGCAGATCACGAAGATGAGGTTGGCAGTTGCGTTGATGTAAGGCGCCGGGCGTGCCGTCGAGAGCACGTTGAACCCAGCGCAGAACCACCGTCCGATCGATCCGTTCTCGGTCAGGATCGAGCCGTCAAGCAAGGATCGGGACCAGAGGTTCCGTCCGCGAGTCGGGCGTTACCTCACGAGCCAACTCCCGGCTTGTTGGTGGTGCGAGGCGGCAAGCCGATCCGAGGTGACCTCTGTGCGTCCACGACACGACTAGGTTCGGGCCATGACAACAGATCTCGTCGCGATGAATGCCTTCCTGGCGGAGCCACGGAATGCCATGGTGGCCGCGATCCGCTCCGACGGCCGACCGCAGATGACGCCCAACTGGTTTCTGTGGACCGATGGGCGATTCTACATTTCGACCACCAAGGCTCGGGTCAAGTACCGGCTGTTCCGTCGAGACCCTCGCATACAGCTCGCCATCGACGACTCGACCGGCTTCCGCTACGTGGTTGTGAATGGTCTGGTGGAGATCGCCGACGATGTCGACCAAGGCCTGCCGTACTTCCGGGCGTTGCGCCACAAGCACGGACGAGACGAGCAGAGCGACGACGAACTACGGGCCGAGATGATCCGAGACGAGCGGGTACTGCTGGTGGTGACCCCCGAGAACCCGCAGGCCGAGTGGCTCTGTCACGGCTTCTGAGCGCCGGCACCCAGTCCCTTGTTGTCAGACCGACGCCAGAGGAGTCGACAAGCCGACGACGCTTGGTCGGGTCCGGAAGATCGTGCCACCCTTCGCCTCGTCCTCGAGATTGTCGGCGGTCACGATGTACAGGTCGGCCATGTCGGGGCCACCGAAGGCCACGCTCGTCACCGCCTTGGCCGGAACGGGAATGGCGTCGAGCTCGTCGCCCTCGGGCGACAGTTCCACCACACGACGTCCGCCGACGTGGGCCACCCACAGGTTCCCCTCGACGTCGACGCACATCCCGTCGGGAATCCCCCGCTCGAAACTGGCCCGCCCGATCAGGCGCCGGTTCGACACCGCCCCTGACGCGTCGATGTCATGGACGATGATGCCCTTCATCGTGCTGTCCACATGAAACAGCGTTGTGCCACCGGGCGAGAAACCGATGCCGTTGCTGACCTCAACGCCGGTGTACAGCTCGTCGACCGTGCCATCGAGATTGATCCGATAGCACTCCCCTGGTGTCTTCTCGGCCTTCAGATCATCGAGATTCGACCGGATGGCACCCACGTACACTCGGCCCGACTCGTCGGTATGGCAGTCATTGAACGAATTGACACCGTCGAGCTCGAGCAAGGTTCTCACCTCGCCATCGCGCCAGTGGACGACCGTGGGACCCGTCATCACGAACCCGCCATCTCGATGCAATGCGAGGCCGCCGACCATCCGCCGATCGGGAACCAACTCCTCGATCAGACCATCCGGTGAGCGACGGAACACGCCGCCACCCATCGCGTCGCTGAAGTAGAGGTTGTTATCGAGGTCGGTCCGCGGCCCCTCAACCAGCCGGTAGCCCCACGCGATCGGTTCAAGCTCCATGTTGCTGCTCACTCCTTCTCATCCGCTCGGCGACCAGCACGCGGCCGGGGCAAGTGTCCCACACCGGGGGCGGGGCCGTCTCCACGACGTCGTCATGCCCGATGCGGGCAATGGTGGCCTCGCCCCGTAGATGAAAGAGTAGGTGCGCCAAACCAGGGGGTACGACCGATGGCCAAGAAGACACATGCCGAGCGGCGCGAGGCGGGCAAGGACGTCCTGAACTCACTCCGAGGAGGCGGGATCGACGCCGATCTAGCCGCAGCCGAAACTGAAGACCGGCTCGGCCCGCTCGGGTCCTTCGTCGTCGACTTCGCCCTCGGCGACGTGTGGACCCGTCCCGGCTTGTCCCGCAGAGATCGCAGCCTGATCGTCGTCTCGATCCTGTCCACCATCAACCAGCTCAACCAGCTTCGAGCCCATGTGCAGGGCGCCATCAACCACGGCCTCACCCCCACCGAGGTGGAGGAGGTCATGGTCCAACTCGGGGGCTACGCCGGGTTTCCACGGGCAATCGATGCCATGACCACCGCCCGGGCCGCCATCGCCCAGATGCAAGGTGTCGACACGCTGGATCCAAGCCCCCCAGCCGAGCCAAAGGACGACGACCAGCGAAGCGCCGACGCCCGCGACGTGATGGCCAAGCTGAGCATCAACCAACCCCCCGGCGGAGCCGGGGCGAACATGGGGTCGTTCACGGGCACCGCGGGCCGGTTCGCCTTCGGCGAGCTATGGTCTCGCCACCAGCTCAGCCGACGGGACCGCTCCCTGGTGGTCTGCGCCACGCTCGTCACCCAAGACAAACCAACCGAGCTCCGGTTCCACCTCCAAGCCGCACTGAACCACGGCGCAACGATCGAGGAGCTGGAGGAGCTGATGATCACTGTGATCGCCTACGCCGGATTCCCGACCGCGGTCGAAGGCTTCCGGGCACTACGAGAGATCGAAGCCAGACAAGAAGGCTCCTAACCCGCCTGCTCGTTGCGAAGGTAAGGAGGCCGGAACGACCCTCGTAGCCACCTCGAAGCGCGCCGGCCGCGGTGGGACTGAAGAAGGTCGAGGTGTCGCGCCGTGGGCGCTGTCCATTGGGTCGCCGCGGAGGTCCTCGGGCTCGTCGCCCCCAAGTCGGGTTCCCGACCGCGGTCGAAGGATACCGGGTGCTGCGGGAGGTCCAGTAGAATCGGGGAGACGAAAGGCACACCATGGCTCCCACCGACCTTCCTGACTCGCCGGCTTGGCGAGGGATCAATCATCTGGCGCTGGTCACTCCCGACATGGACGCCACCGTACGCTTCTACGCCGGCGTGCTCGGCATGCCCCTCGTCATGACGCTCATGGCCGGCCCGATGCGCCACTACTTCTTCGAGATGTCGCCCCACAACACGGTGGCCTTCTTCGAGATCGAGGGAGCCGAGACGTTCGAGAAGGGCGCCGGGTCGCCGGCCCCGTACCCGGTTCAGCTCGATCATCTCTCCTTCGACGTCCCCGATCTCGAAGCGCTCGAGGTACTCCGCCGTCGGCTCAAGGCGGCCGGCTCGGAAGTTACCGAGGTGATCGACCACGGCGTCATGCGGTCGGTCTACTTCACCGATCCGAACGGCATCGCCCTCGAGGCGTCGTACTGGGTTGTCGACGGGACCGGTGAGCCCTACGACCCGGACGACGAGTCACGATTCCTCGATCCCGATCCCGTGCCGGCGGTGGCCGAGCTGGCGGGCGACGGTTTGACATCGGTTCCGACAACCCGGCTCGTGTAGTCCACGACGAGGTTCGTCGCCGTCTCGGGCGATGCCGGGAGAACGAGCGTCTCCGGCTCGGCCTCGACGCTCTCGATCACGTTGTCGGCGAGGCGGCCGCGGTCGGTGAGGCCGGGTCAGATTCCCGGCGATTGGACATTCGGCCCTGACACCGCCCTTGCGACACTGTGAGACTGCGAGGACCGGATCCGGAGGATGTGATGAAGGACGCAGGGGTTCGGCGGGACGAGCCCGTTGCCAGCACGGTCGGTGATAGAGGTGCGGAAGACGTCCAGGGCTCCGGACTACAGCGTGAAGTCTCGCTGCCGATGCTCGTTCTGTACGGCCTCGGCACCACGATCGGTGCTGGCATCTATGCGCTGACCGGCGAAGTCGCTGGCGAGGCCGGTGTGCGAGCACCTCTGTCCTTCCTGGTCTCGGCGCTGCTGGCGGGTGTCACCGCGATCGGGTTCGCCGAACTGGCAGGCCGCCTACCGAAGGCCGCCGGAGAGGCGGTGTTCGTCGATCACGCATTCGGGCGTCGATTCCTGACGGGGGCGGTGGGCGTCGCCGTCCTCACGGCCGGGGTCGTGGCGGCATCGGCGATCAGCAATGCCTTCGGCGGGTATGTCGCCGAACTGATCGACGGTCCACGGTGGCTCCTCGTGATCGCCCTCGTCGTCGTCCTGGGCGGGCTCGCGGTGAGCGGCGTGAAGGAGTCGGTTGTCGCCGCCGGGGTGTTCACGGTCATCGAGATCATCGGGTTGGGCCTCGTGGTCTGGGTGGCCCGCGACAGCATCGGCCAGCTTGGGAGCCGAGCCGGCGATCTCCTCGGACCCCCAACGAGTCTCACCGGTTGGAGCGGGGTGCTGGGTGGCGCCTTCCTGGCCTTCTTTGCGTTTCTGGGCTTCGAGGACATGGATGCCGTGGCCGAGGAGACCGAGAATGCGCCGGTCACTCTGCCGAGGGCCATTCTGATCACGCTCTCGGTGACCACCGTTCTCTATATGACGGTTGTGGCTGTCGCCGTGTTGGAGGTCGACCCGGTGGCGCTGGCGGAGTCTGATGCGCCCTTGACGTTGGTTTACGACCGTGCTGGCGGTAACCCCGACGTCCTTGCGTTCATCGCTGCGCTCGCCATGGTGAATGGGGCACTGGTGCAGCTGATCATGATCCCTCGCGTCGTCTACGGGTTGTCGAGGCTCGATGTGATGCCGTCGTGGGCTGGCGCCGTGTCACCTCGGACCCACACCCCGGTCCGAGCCACCATCGCCGGTGCCGTGCTGGTCATGATCCTGGCCGTCGGCGTCGAGCTGGAATGGCTCGCCCGGCTCACGTCGGCCGTCACGATGGCGATCTTCATCACGATCAACGTCGCACTCGTCGCCATCAAACGTCAGGACGGGCCGACGACAACCTTCCAGGTCCCCGAGTGGGTCCCCGTGGTGGGCATCGTCGCCGCTAGCTCGATGTTCGTCATCGAGGTAGCGCGACTGGTGGGGTGACCAACCGAATGCAAGCCCTCTGCCAGTCCGCGACAACGGGGTCCACGCGGTGGCTGCGAAGCGGCGATTCCCTCGGCGCCCGGAACAGGTACGTACCGGGGATGCCGGTCGAGTACGGGTCGAGTGCCGGAATCGGCGGCACGAGCGAGCGACTCGGGCCGACAACCGATCGCCGCCGATGTCGGCCCCGATCGAGGCCGACACGTCCAGCATCAACACATCGCTCGGCGGGAGGTCGGAGGCAGAGGTCACGAGCTGACCGGTCCCGATGGTCCAGCCGTGCTGTTCGATGTCCGTAGCCAGCCCCCAGGGAGGACCTCGGGCCCTGGTGAGCGATTGACCCATCGTTGATGATCGAGGGGGTAGGAGCTCGAGATGCACCAATCCCCAGTTTCGGACGTCCAAGTACCGTGGTTGCGGGTGGCACCCGCGTGAGCGCACGTCGCCGCCTGTTCGCCACCCTGTCGATGATTGCTGTTCTCACCGCGGTTGGCTTCATCGAGGCCTGGAGGACGGAGGCGGTTGGCCTGCTCGTCCTGCTGGCCGTGATCGAAGTGCTGACCGTGGGCATCATCGTCACTCTCCACTCGAGTGGTCCGATCATGGTGAGGGCCGACCTCGCCGCCTGGCTCGACGCCACATCGGCCGTGACCGGAGAGAGCGCATCGGTCCTCGCCGATCGGGCGCTGAGCGCCTATCGGGCAACACTGAGCGATGTCCAACGAGATTGAGACGCCACCCTGCCGAGAGACGGTGCTGCTCGATGGGCAGGGGGCCGACATCGCGCTGGTCGGCAGCAAGGCGGCCATGCTCGATCGGCTCATCACCCTGGACGCCACAGTGCCGCGCAGTGGTGCGGTAACCACAGCTGCCTACCGGCGATTCGTTTCAGGTAGCAGGGAGCTCGAGGCGCTGCTCGACGAGCTTCGCGCCGAACCGGTGCCGGCACTGTCCGAGCGCGAGCGGGCCTGCCACCGTGTCGACGACGCATTCCTGTCTGCACCGATGCCGGACGACTTGGCCGCGGCCGTCATCGAGCTCGCCGACGACGTGGGGGCGGGCGGTCCGGTGGCCGTCCGCTCGTCGGCCACCGCCGAGGACCTGCCGGGCGCCTCCTTCGCCGGCCAGTACCGCACCCTGCTCTCGGTGGAGCCGGATCAGGTCCTCACGGCCGTGCGTCTGGCCTTTGCATCCCTGTGGCATCCCACCCCGAGGGCATATCGTCGGTTCCGGGCCATCGACGAGGCTGACCTGGCAATGGCGGCCCTGGTCATGGTGATGCTCGATCCAAGTCACGCCGGTGTGCTGTTCACCGAAGCCCCCGGACGGCCGGAGGCTATCCGGATCGAGGTCGTGAGAGGGCTCGGGGAATCGCTGGTATCCGGGGCGCGGACACCGGAGGTGGTGGTCGTCGATCGCGATGACCTCGACCATTTCCACCCGGAGCCGGAGCCGCTGCGCGACCTCGCCGAGATCTCCCTGCGTATGGAGCGCGAGATCGGTCTGGCCCTGGACATCGAATGGGCAATCGAGCACGGGACCGTGCAACTCCTCCAGGCTCGGCCGATCACCACCTCTGCGCTGCCCGACGATCTCGACGACGGTTTCGACGTCGGGATGGGCGATCAGGTTCGATACACCACGGCTGGGATCGCAGAGATGTTGCCCGGCGTCCAGACCCCCCGGGTCTGGAGCGTCAACAGCTGGCTGGTCGAGGAGGCGTTCCGCGGGCTCTTCGATGGCCTCGGCGCCGATTTGACCGGGCTCGACCAGCCCCACGCCCTTGTCGGCCGGTTCCGGGGTCGGGCGGTCCTCAACCTCGATCTGATGGAGCGGATCGTGGAGTCGGTCCCCGGCGGCTCGTCGGCTGAGCTCGAGCACCAGTACTTCGGTGACATCCTCGACCCGGTCGCTGCTCCCGATCGCACGCCAACTGGCGGTTCGCGGCTCCTCCAGGGCGCCCGCACTCTCAGGAGCCGTGGTCGGGCCTTCCGGGTATCCGAGCTCGTCATCCAGGCCATCGACGGCGTGCTCGACGCCGAGCCCGATGTGGCGGATCTGAGTGATGGCTCGCTCCTCGCCTTCCGCGGACGGCTGCTGCACTTGGCCTGTCGAACAATGGAGGCCGAGGTGAGCGTGGCGGCAACGGCGGCCGCCTGCTACCGGAGCCTCGAGGTGTTCCTGCGCGAGCACATCGACCCTCGAGAGGCCACGACGGTCCTCCAACACCTCACCACCAGCGACCGCGCTACCTATCGTGGCCGCAACGCGCTGGCTGTCGACGAGCTCACCGCTCGCCTGAAGGCCGCTGGTGACCTTGGCGACAAGCCGACCGAGAGCTCGTGGCCGCACGGGCGGAAGGTGCTCGAGGAGTCGGCGGCCGGCCGTGAGTTCCTCCTACAGCTGGACGGGGCCCTACGCCGGGCGGGCTCCATATCGGTCTTTGGTGGGATCACCTGGGACAGCGTTCCGGAGCTGGTCTGGCCGCTGCTCGGCCAACAAAGTGCCGAGGCGGCGGATCTCGCAGGCCAGCGAGCAGACACCCTCGCTCGCCTCGAGCAGGAGATCGGAACCGACGCCCGGTGGCGGCTGACCCGAGCCCTCAGCGGACAGCTCGTGGATGTGCGGCGGCACTTCCTACGACGAGAGGCCGCCGACGCGGCCGCCTTCCTCGAGCGACGCGAGGAAACCAAGGCATCGTTGCTGATGCTCGGCGGTGTGCTTTGGCGGATCGACCATGAGCTCGGCTGCCGCATGACCGCGGCGAGCCACCTCGACGCCGCCGACGACATCGATCTGATCACGGGCGAGGAGACCGAGCTGATCGTGCGTGGCCGGGTCTTGTCGCCCGAAGTGCTGGCGTTTCGACGTCGCCGACATGCTGCAGCCGAGCTGGAGTCGCCGCTCCCTCAGGTGTTCCGAGGCCGGCCAGCTGCGCCCACCTCCCGGCCCGTCGGCGGCGATCACATGACCGGCTGGAGCGGCAGCCCCGGTCGATACGAGGGACGGGCCCGCGTCGTGACAGAGCCGGAGACCTCGGCCCTTCGTCGCGGGGAGGTGCTGGTAGCTCGCACAACTGATTCGTCGTGGTTGCCACTGTTCCACATCGCCGGTGCAATCGTGATCGAGGAAGGCGGGCCTCTGTCACACGCCGCCATCCTCGCCCGCGAACTGGGCATGCCCTCGGTGATCAACGTGCCCGGGATCGTGGATCGGGTCGCTAGCCAGCCCGGAGCCCTTCTGACCGTCGACGGGACCCGAGGCCAGGTCGGCATCCACCAACCCGAACCTGCTGAGCAACAGGCTGAGCAACAGATCGACGTCACGAACGGGGTGGCGCCAATCCGGCGAGAGCCGAGCGCAATCGACCGCGACCCTGGTCAGCTGAACGTGTTCATCACTGGGCTCATCGGGGCCGGTGCCTTCATGTCGATCGTCATCGGGATGACCCAGGCGATTGGCAGCTCCAGAACCCAGCACCACATCAGCCTCCGGGCGCGACCACGAGCGGAGGCGCTGGCCGCCGGGGTCGTCCATGGTTTCGAGCCCCGAGCCGTCGGCGCCGCAGGCCTCCGAGCCCGTGGCTACTACATGTGGCTGGCAGCCGTTGGCGCTGCCCTGACGGTCTTGATGCTGTGGCAGGCAGATGACTACGTCGAAGACCCAGAGAGCACGAGCGCGATCTGGCAGTTCGCGCTCGGGCTTGTGAGCGCCGCGACCCTGGCCGGTCTCACCGCGATCAGCATCGCCGCGGCCATCCGGTGGCCGTTCGTCCCGCCGATGGCCCGATGGGCAACGTTGCCGCGCGTCCACGAACGACTCACCCCCGCTCGAGTTCTCGGGCCGACGCACGCTGGGATCGTGGGTGCGCTTCTCTTCGCCACTCTCTGTCTGGGCTGGCTGGTGGCCGAGGCCGAGACGCAGTTGCTGGCGCTGGATGAGTGGCTGTTCGACGCCATCGGTGCCGGGACGGAGGATCGCTGGAGCCCGGACGTCCTCAATGAAGTGCTGCGTCGTGAGGTGATGGTGCCGCTAGCTGTGGTGCTCACCGCAGCCACCTACCGATGCCGGGCGTTGTTGTTCACCTACCCGCTGGTCATCGCCGCGGGCGGCGCGCTCCACCTCGGTATTGCCCACTTCATCTCTCGGGAGCGACCACCTGCCGGTCCCAAGCCCGGCTTCACCGACTCCTTCCCTGGCGGCCACGTCAACGAGCTCACGATCATGCTGGGGCTCTTGCCCCTTGTCGTGTTCGTGCTCACCCGACGGACCTGGGTTGGCATTGCGTCAGGCGTCGTGTCCGGGACAGCGCTCGTCGTTCTGGTGGCCGATGCCTTCCGCACCGGCGATCACTGGCCAACCGACAATCTGGCCGGGCTGCTCATCGGGTTGTCGATGGTGACCATCGCTCATGGGGTGTCGCGTTCGCCGGCGCTCCACGGTCGCTGCGAGGATTGCCCGGCTCAGCTCCACCCACCAACATGAGCTGCCGGCTACCCGGCCGCCGGCCGCGGCTCGCTCCTCCCGATTGTCAGCAGGGATGCTCTTCGCCTCTTTCACGGCGCTCACAGGTTGGGTCGAGCGAGCAGGACGATTCCCCGGAGATCGATGGATGGACGTTGGTTGAGTATTGGACCGAGACCGTTGACAACGGGCTTCGCTGGCGGTGTCCGTGAGGGCAGGTACGCCGTACCATCAGGCCATGCACTTCGGGCGCATCGTCCGACAGCAAGTCGTGCGGACAACCGACGAAAGGGCCAATCGATGAATGAGGCGCTCCACTTTCACGATTTCGAGATCGACCGAAACGAACACCAGCTGGAGCCGGAGGATCGGGTGGCCGCTACGTACATTGTCACCAACCGTTGTGAGTGTGTCGTCGTGACGTCGATCGAGATCACCCATCTCGATCGGACCGACCTAAACGGCCACGTAACGCTCAGATGTGTTCCATCAGTTGTAGAGGTGCCTGGCCCGCTCGCTCCTAACGAAGCGCGACAGATCTCCATCGAACTCATGACCCAAGGCGAGTTGCCGGGCCGACACGCCCTGCAGGTGCAGGCCACCTACGCCTGCAACCCCGTAGCGCCTCGTGTCGATGCCCTCCTGGAGTTCACGGTGACCGCTGACTGACGCCCCTATGGACTGTCGCGGGAGCGTGAACCTCGGTCAGATGGAAAGATGTCAGCACCGCATTGAAACCGCGGCGCAGCGCCGATCCCGTTCTGGCGGACGACGTAGACAGGAGATCTCATGACCAAGCTCGACGCAGCTCAGGCCACGACCGTCACCCATCCTCTCGACCCGCTTACTGCGGACGAGATCGCTACCGCCGTTGGCATCGTACGGGCGCTCCCAACCGGACCTGCGTTGCGGATCTCCTCCGTCGGGCTGCACGAGCCAGCGAAGCAGCTGGTCAAGAGCTTCCAGCCCGGTGACGAGATCGAGCGGGCAGCTCGGATCGTCGTCTACGACCGCACGAGCCGACTCGTATCGGTCGCGACCGCCTCGATCACAGTCGGAGCCATCGTCGGCTGGGATGACGTACCCGGCGCCCAGCCGCCACTGATGATCGAGGAATACCTCCAGCTGGCTGACAAGCTCAAGGCCGAGCCGAGGTACATCGAGGCGCTGGCCAACCGTGGCATCACCGACCTCGACAACATCCAGGTCGACCCTTGGCCGGCTGGGAACTTCGGCCTCGACATCGACAAGCAGGGCCGGAGACTGTGCCGGGGCATGAGCTTCTACCGGGAACGACCCGATGACAACGGCTACGCCCACCCGATCGAGAACCTCGTGGCGTTCGTCGACTACGACACGTGGGAGTTGGTCGAGCTGATCGATGGCGACCCGGTCCCCGTGCCCCAAGCCCACGGCCGCTACGACGTTGAAGCGGCCACCGAGAACGGGGGCGACCTGCGCCGACTCGCGCCTCTCGACATCACCCAGCCAGAGGGGCCCGGGTTCACCATCGAGGGGAACCTGCTCACCTGGGAGCGGTGGACGATGCGGGTGTCGGTCTTTCCGTTCGAGGGCCTGGTGCTCCATCAGGTCACCTGGAACGACGACGACGGGCCGAGGCCCATTCTCTACCGGGCTGCGCTCGGTGACATGGTCGTGCCCTACGGGTCGACGATGACGAATCATTGGTGGAAGAACGCCTTCGATGCCGGGGAGATCGGCCTGGCCAAGCTGTTCAACAGCCTCGAGATGGGCTGCGATTGCGTCGGTGAGATCCGCTACCTGGACAATCTCGTGCCGGACGAGGACGGCAACGTCGAGACGACGCCCAACGCGGTGTGCATCCACGAGGAGGACTTCGGGCTCCTTTGGAAGCACTGGGACTTCACCAGCGACACCACCGAGGTACGACGGTCGCGGCGCCTGGTCGTCAGCTCGATCGCAACCGTTGGCAACTATGAGTACGCCTTCTATTGGCACTTCTATCTCGACGGCACGATCGAGCTGCTCATCAAGATGACCGGCATCGTGCAGACCCAAGCCGTACGTGATGGCGAGACACCCGATCAGGCCACCATGGTCGCTCCCAACATCGCCGCACCGCACCACCAGCACTTGTTCTGCTACCGCTTGGACTTCGACCTCGACGACGGGCCGAATACCGTTAGCGAGATCGATGTCGTGCGTCTTCCCGCCGGCCCGTCGAACCCGTACCTCAACGCCTTCGACACCGCCAAGACCACGTTCACCACCGAGTTGGCCGCTCAGCGAACGGTAGATCCGGCCGCCAGCCGCACGTGGCTCGTCGAGAACCGATCGCGCACGAACTGCGTCGGCCAACCGGTCGCCTACAAGCTCATGCCCGGCTACGCCCCGACGATGTTGGCTCACCCCGACGCCGCGATCTCCGACCGAGCGACCTTCGGCACCAAGAATCTCTGGGTCACTCCGTATGACCCCGACGAAATGCACGCAGCTGGCGAGTTCCCGTATCAGCACCCGGGAGGCGATGGGTTGCCGAGATGGACATCGGCCGATCGCTCGATCGAGGACACCGACATCGTCGTCTGGCACACGTTCGGCACAACCCATATCTCCCGGCCCGAGGACTGGCCAGTCATGCCCGTCGAGTCGGTCGGGTTCACACTGAAGCCGTACGGCTTCTTCGACCGCAATCCATCGCTCGACCTAGCTCCCGGCGACGACCACTGCTAGTAGCTACCAGATCCCGGTCTAGGCCGGTCTAGGCCCAGGCGTTCCGGCCGCAGTTGCCATCGCAGCCGCTGAGGTCCGCGATGGGCATTGGGGCTTTGGTCTGAGGCCCCAACTATCGTGGCCGGGTGGCTAGCGGCCTCGCGGCGTCGATGGGCAAGGGAACACTTATCCAACGGTTCCCGGCGATGTCGTCCTGGGATTTCCGGCGCTTGTTCGCCAACAGCTTCCTGACGACGGGCTCTCGCTGGGCCCAGGTCCTTGCCCGTGGCTGGTTGGTCCATGATCTCAGCGGTGGTTCGACCACGGCGGTTGGTTTGGTGACGTTCGCCAGCTTCGTCCCGTTCGTGATCGTCGGCCCGTTCGCTGGTGCGGTCGCCGACCGGTTCGATCGTCGACGGCTACTGATCGGAGCCACGCTGTTCGGCGTAGTCGGCACCGTGCTGCTAGCCGTCATCACGTTTGCCGAGGTAGCGGAGGTCTGGCACATCGGCGCGCTGGCTTTCGCCACCGGGTCGGCCCAAGCCTCGACCGTCCCGACCCGGCAGGCCCTGATCGCCAACGTCGTCCCGCCCGAGGATCTGCTCAACGCTGTCGCCCTGGCCGGGATCTCGCAGCACGGGTCGAGGGTGGTCGGACCGCTGTTCGGCGCGGCCTTCCTCGGTGCGTTCGGGGCGGGCTCAGTGTTCGGGTTCTCAGCCGTACTGTTGACGCTCGGCCTGGTGGAGGCCGTCCGACTTCGCCATCGCCCTGCAGCCGACACGTTCGCGCTCGGCCAGGCAACCCCAGCACCCGGGCTACTGACGGCGGTCCGACGCCTCGTCGGCGACCTCGTCGACGCCGGTCGCTACGTACGGGCCGATCACAGGCTGCTGGTCGTCATCGCCCTGGTCGGGGCTCATTGCAGTCTCACGATGGCGTTCGATTCGATGATGCCGTCACTGGCAGAGAAGGTCGGCGGCGCCGAGACGCTCTACAGCGCCATCCTGGTCGGCCTGGGGGCGGGGGCCATCACGGGCACGCTCGGCGTGTCCCAGCTCCGTCAGGAACGAACGAGGGGGGTGGTCTTCGCCGGAGTGGGAGTCGGTTCGGGGCTGGCCATGATCGTCATGGGTTCCGCGACTACACCTGTGCTGGTCGTCTCCGGGGCCGTCCTGGCCGGACTCACCCAAGCCAGCTACATGACGATGTCGGCGGCCCTCATCCAGAACATCGTCACCGACGAATTCCGGGGCCGAGTCCTGTCGTTCTACCTGATGATCGCAGCGGGCCATATGGCCATCCTCAACCTCGGCTACGGCCGGACGGCCGAGGTGATCGACGTGCGGGTTCTGCTGGTGGGGCCCGGCCTGATCTGGATGGTGATCTTCGCCGGGTCGATCGGTGCGCTCGCAGAGGTGCGATGCCTCGTTCGCCGTGGGCGATTCCACTCCATGGCTCCCTCGGGCTCCCCAGTCTGACCGCGCCGCTCGATCTGTACAGCGCGGGTCGGTTTCCGTTCGGGATCGGTCCGCTGCTTCCCCAATCGGCCCAGCGACCGCATCCACCGGTGATCATCGGTGGTCAGACCCCGAACGTGCTCCAGCGGATCGTCGAACACGCCGACGGTTGGCCGCCCAACCGGGCGACGCCCACCGAGGCAGGCGACGCCCGGGCGGAGCGCGACCTGGTTCGCTCGGGGACTGGTCATGCCGGCTGGGCTGCGGCCCAGTGCCGAGCGATGGCCAACCGCGTGGTTGACGAGGCTCCAGGGGAGGCAGCCACGTGGTCGAGCACCCGCAGCAAGCCGGAGAAGCGAGCTGGTTGGCCCACGATCCGTGGATGGAGGCCGATCGACATCATCATCGGTCGATCCGCGGCCTCGGCCAACAGGACGTCGATGCCGTCGTTGATGAACTCGGCCCAGTGGCGGCCGGTCATCGTGAGGAGCTTCGCGTCGTTGGTGGTGAGCGAGTACGGCACGACGAGGTGCTTGGTCTCGCCGACGACGACCCAATACGGCAGGTCGTCGTTGTAGGCATCGGAGTCGTAGAGGAAGCCTCCGTGATCGACCAGGAGCCGCCTCGTGTTCGTCGATGGCCCGTAGCGGCAATACCAGCCAGCTGGTTGGTGGCCGAGCGTCCGCCGGAAGCTCTGTACCGCGTTCTCGATCTCGCGTCGTTCGGTCTCCTCATCGAGCTCTCGGTGGTTGATCCACCGATGGCCGTGGCTGCACACGTCGTAGCCGGCCTCGAGGACGGCCGTGGTAATCGCCGGGTTGCGCTCGAGGGCAACGGCGCAGGCGAAGACCGTCAGCGGGAATCCCCGCTCCTGGAAGGCTCGGTGGATCCGCCAGAAGCCGGCCCTGCTGCCGTACTCGAACAGTCCCTCTGCGGCCAGATCGCGGATTGATCCGGGGTCGATGGCGGAGTCGGTCAACCGGTTCTCGGTGTAGCCGTCACCGTCGGGCACCGATGGCTCCGCTCCCTCCTCCACGTTCAGCACGAAGTTGACCGCCAACCGTGCGCCGCCCGGCCACTCGACGATGGGCGGCGCTCCGCCATAACCGACGAAGTCGCGGCTTGGTTTGCTGGCCGTTGCGCCGAGATCGGATCGATCGGACGGGGTCATGGCCCGACGCTAGCCCGCAGGTCGTTCCCGTCTCGACAGGCTTGGGGCAGCCTCGTCGCCGGACTGGCCGTCACCTGGGGCGTGCCGGGAGGCGCCCCCGATCGGGTCGATCCAGGCACTTCGCAGAGGTCCGGTGCACTGCGATCTCTCCGATCCCGGTTCGATCGACGAGGTGATCGGCGCCCTGGATGCGCCCTTCGACGGGCTCGGTAACATCGCCGGGGTTGCCGGCAGCATGGGGGCGGAGCTGGTGCTCAGGGTCAACGTGTACGGTCTCCGATACCTGACCGAGTCCTTGCTCGCAGCGGGCAGGCTCAACGACGGGGCTGGCTCCTCGCCGGCGAGTGCGCTGGGTCAATGGTGTCGACCTGCCGGTCGACGCTGGCCTGTCCGCCGGCATGACCGTGGGCTGGGCCGACAGCACTCACCGACTCCCTGAGTGGGGATCCTGATATGACTCTGGCCGAGGCCCCTGCATTCACTCTCGACGATCTCGCTGACCGATCTCCACGTCGGTGCCTACAAAGAGGCTCCGGTACGCTTCCAGAGCTGAGCGCTGTCGTCTGCGTCGCTGATCGCTGTGCCTCGCCCGACCGCACCGGGAACCCTCGCGATCGGCCAAGATGGACCGATCAACCGGGCACGGGTCGCAGGAGGCATCATCATGAAACAGCTCAGCGGTCTCGACGCAGCCTTCCTCTACATGGAGACGCCGACGACGTACGGCCACGTCAACGGGCTCAGCATCTACGAACGTCCGTCGCCGGACTTCGACCCGTTCCAGACCGTCTACCAGCGGTTCGGCTCGTTGGTCGGCCACATCGAGCCGTTCCGTCGGCGCGTGGTGAACGTGCCGTTCGGGCTCGACCATCCCTATTGGATCGACGATCCGCACTTCGACCTCGATTATCACGTTCGCGAAATAGGGCTCGCTCCGCCCGGCGCAGCAGACCAGCTCGCCGAGCAGGTTGCGCGCATCATCGGGCGGCCGATGGATCGGCGCCATCCGCTCTGGGAGGTGTATGTCATCGAGGGCCTCGGCGACGGCCGATGGGCGCTTCTCAGCAAAACCCATCACGCCACCATCGACGGCGCGGCGGGCGTGATGATGATGCAGCTGTTCAACCAGCCCGAGCCCGACGCAGCTTGGCCGTACGAACCCGTCGAATGGGAGGGCGAAGAGATTCCGACCGACGCCGAGCTGCTGCGACAGACGATGTCGCACCTAGCGATGAACCCGGTCAAGGCGGCGCGCTTGAACCTGCGCCTCATCAAGAACTTTGCCGCCCAGGCGGGTCTGACCAGCGTCAGTGGAGTTGCGACCCACACCCGCGAGTGGCTCGCCTCGGTCGCGGGCCGCTCGGCGCAGGCCGACGCGGTCGACGCCCAGCTCCGACGTGTCTCGCTGCCGTCCATCCAGGCACCGCCGACGCCGTGGAACCGCAGCATCGGTCCCCATCGTCGCTTCGCGATGCGGTCGACGTCGCTCTCCAACATCAAGCGGCTGAAGGACGCAACGGACGGAACCGTGAACGACGTCGTGATGGCGATCTGCGCCGGCGCGTTGCGCGAGTACCTGCTCCGCCACGACGCCCTCCCCGACGCGCCGCTGCGGGCGATGGTGCCCGTCTCGATCCGGACGGGCGAGGAGGCAGATCCGTGGACGAACCGGGTCTCGTCGATCTTCGCCGAGATTCCCACCGACTGTGACGATCCGCTGGCGCGAGTCGCCCGATGCCGTGACGCGATGGCCGCGGCCAAACACCAACTCGACCTCGTTCCCGCCGACACGCTGGCCGAGGCCACCGATTTCACGTCGCCCGTCGTCGCGACCGCGGCGGTGCGCCTCGTAGCCCGTCTCGCCGATCGGGTGACGCTGCTGGCCAACGTGGTGATATCGAACGTGCCCGGCCCGCGTCACCCGCTCTACTTCGCCGGCGCCAAGCTCGACCACTACATCCCGGTCTCGACGATCTCCGACGGAATTGGGTTGAACATCACCGTGCACAGCTACGAGGACCGACTCGACTTCGGGCTCGTTGCGGATCGTGACCTCGTGCCAGACCTCTGGGACCTCGTCGATCTCCACATCGAAGAGGTCGAGCGGTTGTTCGAGGCTACCGGTGCCGAGTGGGCCGTGCCCCAGCCGCCCCCGGAGGCGCGGCGCGGCGCACCGTCACTGCAGCCGGTGGAGAGCCGCGAGCCGGCCCCAAGCTGATGTCGGTCGCGGTCCGAATGGGCTGCGATCAGTGTTCATCCGCGACCAGCGCCCCGCTGCGGACCAGCGCTTCGATCTCGACCGGACCGAGGTCGAGGAGATCGTCGAGCACGGTTCGATTGTCGGCCCCGAGGGCCTTTACGCCACCGCGAGGACCGGTGTCGGTTCCCGAGATCCGCAGCGCCGATCGATTGACGAGCACCGACTCGGCCCCGCTCGGCACCTCGACATAGGCCCCTCGATCGGTGGCCCAGTCCGAGCGGACAGTATCGGCGATGCTGAGCACCCGCCCGACCGGCAGCCGGGCCCCGTCCGACAGCATGTCCTCGAATGCCTCGAAGCTGTCGAATGACGCCGCCCAGGCCGAAAGGTGCTCCACACAAGCCTCCATATTGGTGACTCGAGCCGCCATCGTGGCGAAGCGCTCCTCCGCCAAAAGCTCCGGCTGGTGCGACAAGCGCGCATAGGCAACAAACACCGCGGCCGGGCTGCCGGGGATGGCCACCCAAGTCTGCTCGTCGTCGCCCAACCGGACGACAGCCGCCTTGGCCGGCCGAAAGGGGGAGCGCTCATAGTCAGGTCCACCGTTGACCTCGACGACGGTCCACTCGTTCTGGGCGATCATGGCCTCACACATCGAGGCGTCGACGTAGGCTCCAACTCCGGTCCGTTCCCGCCGCCACAGCGCGGCCAGGACGCCCTGGGCCCCTGCCATGCCGGCGGCCATGTCGGCATGGGAAACCGGCTCGGGCCGAGGAGCCACCCCCCACTCCTTGGCCTTGTGGTGCAAGAGCCCCACCTCGGCGTGCACGACCGGTGCATACGCCCGGCGGTGGGCTGCCCGCCCCTGCTGGCCGTAGCCCGACACCGAGCAGTAGACGATGTCACCGCGGCGGGCCCGGACGGCCTCGTAGCCGACGCCCAACTTCTCAGCCACGCCCGGCCGGTAGTTCTCCACCACCACGTCGCACTGCTCGGCCAGGTCGAGGGCCAGCTCGACCGCAGCCGGTTTGCCCAGGTCGAGGGCCACGAATCGCTTACCGGCGTTCTGACCGGCGAAGAGCGCAGCGATGTCACCCCGCCGGGGCCAGCCTGCGCGCATCAGATCGCCCTCGGGGGGCTCAACCTTGATCACCTCCGCCCCCAGATCGGCCAGGACCCTGGTCAGGCATGGACCGGCGACCACCCGGGTGAAGTCGAGCACCCGCAAGCCATCGAGAATGCCAGGGCCGATGTCATCGATGGAGACCATCGCCGAACGCTAGCGTCGTCCCCGCAAGCCGGACGATCCGACCTCGGTCGACTCGCCGGCCGCGATGATCGAGACGCTGGACGCAGCCGGTGTGGGAGTCCAGCGTCGTTTCGGCCCGGCGGAGCGTCGTTGGCTAGCGTTGGCTCGTAGGGGCGCCCCCGATTGTTTTCGATCGCGGCCAGTCGCGGCCCAACGAGACCTGACGAGGAGTAGCGATGAAGACTGCGTTCTTTCACCTGATGCCCTATCCCGATCTGCCTGACGACTTTCCCGAAACGCACCGATCGGTGTGGGTCGACATCGACCCGGGCCTCTACGACCCCAAGGTCGGCCATCGGGCCTACAACGACTACATCGACGAACTCGAATACGCGGCGTCGGTGGGTTTCGACGCCATCGGCGTCAACGAGCACCACTCGAATGGCTACGGGCTCATGCCGAGCCCGAATATCATCGCCGCATCGGTGAGCCGGTCGTGCCCCGACGCCACCATCATCGTTCTCGGCGACTCGGTGGCCCTCTACAACCCACCGCTACGAGTGGCCGAGGAGCTGGCCATGCTCGACGGCATCACCGGTGGACGGATGGTTGCCGGGTTCCCCGTCGGGTCGCCGATGGACACCATCTTCGCCTACGGCCAGAATCCTTCCACCGTTCGCGAGCGCTACCACGAAGGTGTCGAGCTGATCACCAAGGCGTGGACCAGCGACGAAGTCTTCAGCTTCAACGGCAACTACAACAAGCTCCGTTACGTCAACGTGTGGCCCCGGCCGGTACAAAGACCCCACCCGCCGATCTGGATTCCCGGCGGCGGCAGCGTGGACACGTGGGACTGGTGTGCCGAGAACGATCTCGTCTACTGCTACCTCTCCTACTTCGGATACAAGGCCGGCCTCAAGACGATGAACGGATTCTGGAACCGGGTGAAAGAGCTGGGTAAGGAACCCAACCCGTTCCAGGGTGGCTTCGCCCAGTTCATCGCCTGCGCCGATACCGAGGCCGAAGCGTGGGAGCTCTACCGCGAACCGGCCGAGTATTTCTTCAATACCTGCCTCCATGTTTACGCCGGCTACGCCGACCCGCCCGGCTACAAAACACCAAACACCGTCCGCTCTGGCGTCGAGGGCATGGTCGAACGGGCCGCCCGCGAAGCAACCGCCCGGGCGGAAGCCTCAGCGGCGGCCAAGAACGAACCGAAAGGACCGCTCAGCGCCGGACCGAACCAGCTCACGTTCGAGCAGATGGTCGAGAAAGGCTACGTGATCCTCGGCGACCCGACTCAGGTCACCGAACAGGTCCACGAGCTCTGCACCAACATGAACATCGGCCACCTCATGGCCCTCGCCCACTTCGGGAACATGTCCAAAGACCTCGTGAAGTACAACACGAAGTTGATCGGCCAGAAGGTGCTGCCCGAGCTGCGCAACCTGTTCGAGGACGAGTGGGAGGACAAGTGGTGGCCGAAGCCGATGTCGGCCGAGGAACGCCAGCTGCGTGATCTATCCGAGTCGACCATTGGCGCGACGAAGTGACCGACACGACGAGCCCGAACGCTCTGGCGGCCCAAGCCACGACGACGACCGCCTCGACGATGGAGCGCCTGGCGGTCGGGAATGAGGAGATCGTGGTCCAGTCGGCCGGAACCGGAACGCCGGTCGGCTACCTGCACGGAATGATCGGCACCCCGCCGGGAGCACCGATCCTGGCGGCGGCCGATGCCGCCTCCTTGGCCGTGACCGCTCCCTGCCTCCCGGGGTTCACCGGTTCGAGCCCCAGCGCCATCACCCGCAACATCCACGATTGGGTCTTTCATCTCTCGGCCATCATCGATGCCACCGGACTGGCCGGCGGACCCCTCGTCGCTTCGTCGGTGGGGGCGATGGTCGCCCTCGAAGTGGCAGCCATCCGCCCCGACGCCTTCAGCCAGCTGATCCTTCTCAGCCCTTTGGGTCTGTGGGACGACGAGGACCCCGTGGTCGACGCATACGCCACCACCCTTTCGGCCCAACGCCGCCTGCTCACGAAGAACCCAGCCGCGACGGGGGTCTTCTTCGACGATCCCGAAGGGCTCGAGGGCGACGAGCTCGTCGAGTACGGAGTCGCCCGCTACCAGACCCGCACTTCGGCCGCATCGCTGGTCTGGCCGATCCCCGACCACAACCTGACCGACCGCATACACCGAGTCACCACGCCGGTCACGTTGCTGTGGGGCGACAGTGATGCCCTGGCTCCCATCAGCTACCTCGACCGCTGGGCGGCCGCATTGCCCAACGTCACCGCCACCCATACCGTCGCCGACGCCGGCCACCTCATCGACTGGGACCAGCCGGCCGCGGTGGCCGAGATCGTGGCAGGTTCCCTCCTCTGACCGACGCGTCCCCGGCTCTCGTCTCGGACATCCGGCTGAACTCGAGGCCAAAGCCGTTCACGTCAACCGCACGGACGTGACCGTTCGGTCCGGTCAGCCGGGCCAGTTGCGCAGCCTTGTGTGTCGAAGAAGTGATCCTCGTAATCGCTGTCGAGCTCGGCGGGATCGCTACTCATCAGCCCCCGCCCGGGACCATTGCCCCGAGGGTCCGGTCAACGACCGAAGTGAAGTCGTCGCCCCACTCATACGGCGCATCGACGATCGACCCCGGCTCGGTCACTGACTCGAACAGCTCCAGAGCGTCACAGAGGATCTGTCGTTGCCGCCCGACATCGCCGGGCCGTCCGAACGGGTTGCCCATCGGGAAGTTGAGGAAGAGCGAGCGGGGCGGCAGAACGAGTTCGGTCAGATCCCGGCCCGTCGACACCAACACCGTCGGGATGCCGGCCTCTTCGACAACTCTCGCCACCAGACCCACGGTCTGGTGATCGAGGGGTCAAGCGGGGACGAGGATTGCGAGATCGACATCATCGAGTCGCAACTCCTCGGCCCACGCTGGTGCGATCACATCCCGCAGTTGTGTCCGTTTGTAGATCCGCCCCATGAAGCCGCTCCAGAGCCGGGGAGCAATCGCACCAACGACACCCTCGGTGGCCAGTTCGTTCAGTCGATCGACCGGAAAGACACAGTTGATGTCGTCCCGCGCCGCCGTGACGTCGTAATAACTGTCGTGAACCTGGAAAGCCGAGGCCGCCGTGTCGGCCGGGATCTCATCGAGACGGAAGTCGTTTCTCGCGTCGGGATCCCACGCCGCATCACAGGCCCGAGACACCCCACCAGACGTCAACAACGTCACCCGTGAGTCAGCGAGCGGTTTCGACAACGGAGTCAGTGGCGCTTCCTCGTTGACGGTCCACCGGTAGGGCGGGAAACCCTGAGCGGCGTACCGAGCGTTGAGTCGATCGACATAACGGACCGGTTCCATGGGCTTCAGCATGACACGCCACGATCTAGCTGCGAAACGTCGGCTTGGGCCATCTCGGTGGAGTGTCGGCACGATCGGATGACCAGGCGGTCCTACGATGTGGCCATGAACTTGAGGAGCTGGATAATCGCCGACCTCGAGTCGCTTCGGCGTCGCCTGGTCGGGGGCGTGCTGACGATGATCCCTCACGAGCGTAGGGCCGAGCGGGTCGACGGGGGCGGTATCGCACCGACCTACATCCTGTGGCACCTGACCCGTCATCACGATGTCGCCGTCAATCGCATCGTCCGAGGCGTCGACGAGGTCGTCGACAGCTGGACGGATCGCCTCGGCATGTCCGAGGACCTGTGGCGAGGTCTGGCCGAAGGGGAAGACAACGAAGTGGTGGATATCGTCGACCCTGAGGTCGTCGATGCGTATGCCCTCGCGGTCGTCGATGCGACAATGTCGTGGATCGACAGCGCCGATCTCGCCCTGCTCGACAGTCGCCCCGATACGGGATCTGCGCTGCACGCGTTGGGCGTACCCGAGGAACGTTTCGGTTGGCTCTATGACATGTGGCAGGGCCAACCAGCGTCCTTCTTCCTAGGGTGGGAAGGCATCGGCCACAGCGTCAACCATCTCGGCGAACTGGTCTCGATCCGCAATCGCATGGGCCTCAGTCCATTCTGAGCTAGGGCGACCGCCGCCAGATCGACCTCCGGCAACGGTTCAGCCGGTGTCGAGCGCCAGGGACAGACGACCAGGCGGGCGGTCTGGAAGGAGCGGGTCTCCACAAAACATGGTTCGGGTCAGCTGGGATCGGCCGGTGAGCGGAGGTCGACCGGTGTCGGAGCCGGCTCTATTGTTCATCGCGTGACGAACACGGTCCTCGAGACGGCCCGGAAGCTCGGACCGTCGATCGCGGCCCGCGGGGACGAGATCGAGCAGCTCGGAACCCTCCCCCTCGACATCGTCGACGCGATCCGTCCGAGCCAAGCCTTCCGCCTGTATGTGCCCGTCGATCTCGGGGGGCCGTCGGCCACGGCGTGGGACGGCCTCGAGGTCATCGAGGAGTACGCATACCACGATGGCTCGACCGGTTGGAGCGTGGCCATCTCCTGTACCAGCTCTCTCATGGCCTCATACCTGCCCGAGGAGTGGGGCAAGGTGATCTTCGGTGACCCACGGTCGATAACCGGCGGCTACGCAGCCCCTGCCGGCGAAGCCAGATCCGTCGAGGGTGGCCTACAGGTCTCGGGCACGTGGCAGTGGGGGTCGGGCACCAAGCACTGCACCTGGATCGGGGGTGGATGCAGGCTCGTCGGCCCCGACGGCAAGCCAGCTCCGCGCGACGACGGGTTGGCGTTCCCCTATGTCTTCTTCGATCTCGACGACGTCGAGTTCATCGAGACGTGGCACGTCTCCGGCCTGGCCGGCACCGGATCCCTCGACTACACGGTTACCGATGCCTTCGTTCCCGAAGGACGTTGGGTCCAGATCGGGGTCGATTCTCCAACATGGGAGAACCCGTTCTCACGATTCTCGTTCTACGGCCTCCTGGCTCTGGGCATCGCGGCGACCGCGGTGGGCATCGCCCGCCGGGCGATCGACGAGCTCGTGGTCCTGGCCGAGACGAAGCGCCCTCAGGGCAGCTCACGGCCCCTGCGCGACCGAGCACCGATCCAAGCCGACACTGCCATCGCCGAGGCCAAGCTGCGCTCGGCCTGGCTCTTCGTGGAGGAGACGGTGGGAAGCACCTGGGAGACGGCGACGGCTGGCGAGAGTCCCACCGACGAGCAGCGGCGACTCCTACGGCTGGGAGCGACTCACGCCACCCAGACCGCAGCCGAAGCCACCGAGCTGATGTACAAGGCAGCCGGAGGAGCGGCCGTGTACAAGACCAGCCCCATCCAGCGCTGCTTCCGCGACGTCTACGTCGCCACCCAGCACGCCATGGTCGCCCCGCGGACGTTCGAGGTGGTGGGTCGCATGCGCTTGGGCCTCGAGACCGACACCAGGCAGCTCTGACATGCCGGTGCAGCTGCCGTCCGTCGACGACCCACGCCGCCAGCAGATCCGGAACTGGCTCGACGCCAACCCCGACCCCACGAGCCGCCAGCTCGCATCGGCCGGCTACGTCGCCCCCCACTGGCCCGAGCCCTGGGGACTGGCGGCCGACCCCGAGCTCCAGCTCATCATCGACGACGAGCTGACCAGGGCGCGTGTCACCGTTCCCGACAACCCCATCGCCATCGGCTGGGCCGGCCCGACCATCGTCGCCGGCGGCACCCCAGAGCAGCAGCGGCGCTGGTTGCCGGGCATCTTGGATGGCTCCGACGAGTGGTGCCAGCTGTTCTCCGAACCAGAAGCCGGCAGCGACCTCGCCTCCCTACGCACCCGAGCCGAGCGCGACGGTGACGAGTACGTCGTCAACGGGCAGAAGATCTGGTCGACGTGGGCCAACCGCTCCGACTGGGGGATCCTGCTGGCTCGTACCGATCGGTCGGCCCCCAAGCACAAGGGCATCTCCTACTTCGTGGTCGACATGAGGTCGCCGGGCATCGAGGTCCGCCGGATCATCGAGATGACCGGGGGCAATCACTTCAACGAGACCTTCCTGACCGACGTGCGCATCCCGGTCGAGAACCGCATCGGACCCGAGAACGAGGGCTGGAAGCTGGCCAAGGTCACGCTCGGCAACGAGCGGGTGTCGCTCAGCGAAGGGGGCGTGCTGTGGGGGATGGGCCCCGACCCCGACGAGTGCTTCGCCGAGATCATGGCCCGGGGGGCGGGCGCCGATGCCCTTGGTCGACAGAGGGCGGCACGGTTGCGCTCCGAGACCAAGGTCCTCGAGCTGCTCGGCGACAAGATCGTCGACGTCATGATGAAGGGCGACGACCCGGGCCCCGAGGCCTCCATACGCAAGGCGCTGGCCGATGTCCACGGTCAAGACCTCATGACGCTGGTGAAGGACCTGGCGGGCGCCGAGGGCATGGTCGGTCTGCA
>JAOTYQ010000296.1 GCA_029861725.1 Acidimicrobiia bacterium
TGTGTCGATGGTCGCCGCAGTGCAGCTCAAGCTGCACTTCGACGGCTTGCTCGACGAGCTTGCTGCCCGGCCTGCTGGCGCCACGGTGGCGCCGTCGCCGTTCCGGGTCTTGCGCGACCAACCAGCCGGCCCTGGCTTCATCGCCGGGGAGATCCTGGGCGATGAGCCCCCGTCGGGACCGCGAGCTGTGGTCGGGAGCACGGCCGGCGAAGCGGCACCGGATAGTGAGGAGGTGGGCGGAGGCGCCTCTATCGGTGGCAGCGTCTCGGCCAACGGCAGCCTCCCGGCCGATGGCGGCGCGCCGGGAGGGCTGTGGGTCGATCCGGCGTCATCAGGTCGCCCGTGGTCGGCGTTGGGCGCGGTCGAGGGCCTGCTGACGTTCCGAGGCAACCCGTCACGGACCTTCCATGGTCGGGGCCCGATCCCCACCGATCCGATCGTCGCCTGGACCCATGCGATCGGCTGCTCGAACTCCCCGGTGGGCAATGAACCCAAGGAATGGTGCGGGACCGGATGGACCGGTCAACCGTCGGTGTTCCGGCTGCCGCCTTCGGGGCGGTGGACGGTCGCGTTCGGATCCTACGACCGCAGCGTGAACTTCCTCGATCCGGCTACCGGGGCCACCGTGCTGCCCCCCTACCGGACCGGCGACATCATCAAGGGGTCGGTCACGGTCGACCCCGATGGGTTCCCGCTCCTCTACACCGGCAGCCGTGACAACTTCTTCCACGTGGTCGCACTCGACCGTCCGGTCCCCGAAGCGCTGTGGCGGTTGTCGTCCGACGCCGACGGCCCGACCGTGTGGAACAACGACTGGGACAGCTCGGCGCTCGTCGTCGACGATCATCTCCTCGTCGGCGGTGAGAACGGCCGGTTCTACGTCGTGAAGCTCAACCGCACCTACGGCGCCGACGCACGGGTCCGGGTCGACCCCGAAGTCGTGTTCTCGACCGAATCGTGGGACAGCGAGCTACTGGCCGCCATCAGCGATCGGCAGGCCTCGATCGAGAACTCCGTGGCCATCAGCGGTGACACCGTGTACTTCAGCAACTCGGCGGGCCTGGTTCAGGGCTGGCGCATCGGCGGGCTGGCCGACGGCCAGACGCCCGAGCAGGTCTTCCGGTACTGGTCGGGCGACGATACCGATGCGTCGATCGTGATCGACGAGGCGGGGATGCTGTACCTCGGATCGGAGTACGAACGGCTCAACGACCGGAGCCGGGACGTTGGCCAGATTCTCAAGCTCGACCCGAGCAACCCGACCGACCCAGTGGTGTGGAGCCGCCAGTCCCGGGCCGGTCCCGGCTCGGGGATCTGGGCGACGCCGGCGCTGTACGAGGGGCTCGTCATCATCGCCACCAACGAGGGCGAGCTGATCGGGCTCGACCGGGACACGGGAGCCGATCGGTGGCGCATACCGCTCGACGGCCCGCTCTGGAGCTCGCCGGTCGTGGTCGGCGACACGCTGATCCAGGCCGACTGCGGGGGGTTTCTCCACGCCTTCGACCTGACCGACGGTGGGGTCGACACGCCCACCAAGCGGTGGTCGATCGAGCTCGCCGGATGCCTGGAGTCGACTCCGGCGGTCTGGGACGGCCGGATCTTCATCGGCAGCCGGTCGGGCACGTTCTTCGCCGTGACCGACCGGGCTGCCGGCTGAGTCCTCGACCCGTTGAGCGGTGATCTTGGTCTCGGGTTCCCGGGGGGCTTGGCCAGGGGCCGGACTCCAGGCGCCGGGAGCGGTCCCGGCGCAGGTCAGCCGAGCGGATCGAGACCGAGGGTTACCCGGGCGGTGAACGGCTGCTGCTTGGCCGCCGGGAGCGGGTGGTACAGGGCTCCGTGCGCGTCGCGATAGAGGCGTTCGAGCCCGGCCGGACGGGAGAACCCAACGCCGCCACACACGTCGAGGGCGGCCCGGACGGTGGCGATCAAGGCCTCGGCCGCCATCGTCTTCCGAGCGAGGATGGCGGAGGCGTGGGCCACCGTCGGCGCGAAGTGCAGGTCGTCGGAAGCGGCGAACATGGCGGCCACCAGGTCCTGAGCCGCCGTCAGCTGGTTGATCATGTCACCGACAACCGGCAGCAGATGGGCTGGGACACCGCCTGAGCCGTTGTTCGAGCGGGCTCGGGTCTGGCCGAGGGCGATATCGGCGGCGGCCTCGCCGATGCCGAGATACGCAGCCATGATCAGAGGCATCGCCGAGCCGAGCACGGCGTTCCACACGGGATGCCACTCGTTCGCCTGCCGGATCAGGCTGACGGACTCGTCGGGTACGAAGACATCGTCGAGGACGACGGTGTCGGAACCCGTGCCTCGCAGCCCCATCGAGTCCCAGGTGGGATCGATGCTGACGCCCTCCGCGCTGAACGGAACGGCGCAGTGGATCACGCTAGGACCGTCGGGGTCGTCGGCCCAGGGGGCGCTGGTCACGAGGATCGTGCCGGCCGGCGCGCCGCTCGACGGCGTCTTTCGGGCCGTGATCCGGAACCCGCCGTCGACCTTCCTTGCCGACCCGGTGGAGTCGACCCAGTCGGCGGCGCCGGTCGAGACGAGGACGACGTGATCGCCGCCCACCTTGCGGAGGACCGCCTCGGCCGGCTGGCCGTGGTTGTGACGCCACACCTGGGTGGCGACGAGGTGGTAGTGCATCGAGAGGGTGACCGCAGTGGCCGGGCAGCCCTTGGCCAGCTCGGTGAGGATCGTCCCCGTCTCGACGTGGCTGGCCCCACCGCCGCCGAACTCGGTGGGCACGGGAGCGCCGACGAAGCCCTCCAGCCGGAGCAGGTCGAACGCCTCGTGGACAAACGTACCGTCGCGGTCGTGGTCGGCCGCGAAGGGTGCGATGCGGGCGGCGAGCGTTCGGGCCCTGTCGACCCAGGAGCCGGTCGGTTTCTTGGAGGACGGGCGAGTTCTTGGAGGACGGGCGAGAAAGGTGCAGCGCGTCATCGGCGCGGCCCACGGAAAGGGACTCGCCTTCGTCGCCGAGGTGAGCTGAGCGGTAGGTTTGCCGCCATGCGTCTTGGACTGACCATCCGCACGCTCGACGGGGCGTCCCGCGAGCTGACCGTCGTCGACGGTCACTTCCGACCCGCCGGCGAGCACGTCGATCTCGAGGTCGACAGCGGAGGCTGGTGGGCAGTGCCGGGCCTGGCCGATTGCCACGCCCATCTCGGAGGTGGGGCCGGCGACGACAACACCGATCCCGATGAGGTGCTCGAGCGGACGAAGGCCAACGCCTGGGCCCAGCTCGAGGGCGGCGTCTTCCTCGTCGCCGACAAGGGACACAGCACCGATGTCACACTGCGAGTGCTGGCCGAGCCCCCGACGACCCGGCCCGAGCTGCAGATGGCCGGGCGGATGCTCGCCAACCCCGGTGGCTACTTCACCGGGTTCGCGATCGAGGTCGATGAGCACGAGCTGGTCGATGCCGTGCGGGGCAGCACCGGGGGCGGCGCCACGTGGGTGAAGCTGGTCGGCGACTGGCCCCGCAAGGGCATCGGTGCGGTCACCAACTTCACCGAGGCGGCGATGCACCAGGCGGTCGACGTGGCCCACGCGGCCGACTGTCGGGTGGCGATCCACGCCGCCGCGCCCGAGACGAGCACGCTCGCTGTCGCCGCGGGGATCGACAGCATCGAGCACGGCCTGTTCATCACCGCCGACGACCTGGCGGCGCTCGGCGCCCGGGGCGGGGCGTGGGTGCCCACGATCGCGGCAATGGAAGGCGTGCGGGACATGCTCGGTGCCGCCTCGAGCGGGGGCAAGCTGTTCGCAGAGGGGCTGGACAACGTGCGAGAGCTCCTCGCCTCGGCTCCCGGACTCGGCGTGTCGGTGCTGGCCGGTTCCGACATCGAAGTCGCCCATGGTGACATCGCCACCGAGGCCCTGCGGCTCGGCGACTATGGCCTACCAGCTGAGGCCGTCGTTCACGCCACTACGTCGGCGGCCTATGAGTACCTCGCCGCCTCGCACTCGTTCGAGCCGGGCGGACACGCCGATGTGTTGTTCTTCGACGCCGATCCCCGAGACGACCTAGAGGTCTTGGCCCGACCGGCGCTCGGGCTCCGCCACGGCGAGGTCGTTGTCGGGTCCGTGTAGCGCTCGCTCAGTTTCTCGGGGCGGAGTCGGCGCGGTTGGAGTGGTGGTCGTCGGACACCGCCCGGAAGGCGATCAGACCACCGCTGACGATCGACACGACGATCGCAATCGTGCCCGGCACCACGATCCAGAACACGGCCGTGACGATCCCGACCACCACCGCCAACTGCGCCACCGGCATCTTGCTGAGCGGACCCATCGCCCGAAGGTAGCGGTGGTGCTCCCGCGGAGCAAGGAACCGATCTGCACCTGGGGGCCTAGGAACGCTCAGCTTGCGACGTCCACGAGCACCAAGTCGCCGCAGGTGCCATCGATGAGAGTCTCGATCGAGCGTCGATCGGCGGTGGGGTCGTAGGTCCCGGTCTCGGATCCGGTGTCAGGACTGGCTCCAGCTGGCCATCGCCACCAGGTCACCTGCTCAGAGTCGTCGAGACCGTCGGCGCTGAATCGGTAGCGGAGACTGACCAGCTCTCGGCGCCCGTCGCTGTCGGTGTCGACGCAGCCGAAGCTGGAACCGTCTCGGCCCGATCCGGCTAGTGTGACCTCGAGCCGGACCTGGCTGTCGACCAGCCGTCCCTCGATCACTGCGACCGTCGTTCCGATGAATGGAGATGCGCCCGTCGCAGCACCGACGAAGACCTCGTCGGTCCCGTCGCCCTCGATATCGGCCACAAAGGCCTGGGGTGGCTTGTTCGCCCCCAGGGCGACCGTTGAGGGGTCGCCCTGGCAAAGCGCCAGCATGTACTGGCCGTCGTCGCCCCGGCCCACCACGATCTGGTTGATGCCCCGGTCTGGGTCGAACCGCCCGACCAGCGCCTTGTCGACGGTCAGGTCCTGGCAACCATCTAGCTCGATCGTCGTGTTCGACGTGATGAGAGACGCTTCGTCGGTGATCACCGTTGTACTGGAGGTCGGTGCCTCGTCGCTGGTCGGTGTCTGGTCGGCCGTCGGTATTGCGCTGGATTCGTCGTCGGTACAGGCGAAACCGACGAGGGCGAAAGCTGCCATCGCCAGCAGCAGTCGAAGGGCGAAGGCCATGGCGACATCCGGTGGTTTCGACATTGAGGTGCAACGAGTGTCGCACCCCCGCTGCGCGTTGTTCGGTCGCCTCGACGCTCCCACCCCGGCGGTCAGGCCGAGCGCGAGATCGTCACGACTCGCGCTTCTAGATCCATCGGAGGCTCCTACGGAGCCGATCGGGGTTGAGCTGGCCGGCCAGAGGCAGGACACGTGACCCGGTCGTTGCGTTGGCTCCACCGACGGGCTATCGCAGGGCCATGAGCACACTGCAACGACTCATGGCCCGCATCGACTCTGGGGCGGTCGTGATCATCGATGGCGCCACCGGCACCGAGTGCGAGCGCAGAGGGGTGCCCAAGCTGGATCACGCCTGGAACGGTGGGGCAGCCCTGAGCCATCCCGACGTCGTCCGCCAGATCCACCGCGACTACCTCGATGCCGGAGCCGAGCTGATCATCGCCAACACCTTCGCCACCCATCGGCACGCCCTCGAGGCAGCAGGAGTGGCCGAGGAGCTCGAGGCCTACAACCGGCGGGGCGTCGAGCTGGCGGTGGAGGCTCGGGCCGAGTCTCGGGCGGACGATGCCGTCGTCGCTGCCGGGATAAGCAACTGGACCTGGGAGGGCGAGCATCCGTCCCTCGAGGTCCTGCATGGCAACACGACCGAGCAGGCGGCAGCTCTGGCCGAGGGCGGAGCCGAGCTCCTCATCTTGGAGATGATGATCGATATCGGCCGCATGAAGGCAACGTTGGACGGCGCCGCAACAGCTGGGCTCCCGATCTGGGTCGGCATGACCATCGGCTCGGAAGAGGGCGAGCCCTTCGCCGACGATGGGACCGTGCGGCTGCGCGATGGCGAACTCCTGGCTGATGCCATCGCAGAGCTGAACGGCTACGACGTGAGCGCTATCGCCATCATGCACACCTCGGTCGATCTGATCGACGACTGCCTCGATGTCGCCCTCGACCTCTGGCCTGGACCCGTCGCCGTCTACGCCCACAGCGGCGACTACATGGAAGATGATTGGATCTACGACGGGGTCATCTCTCCGGCCGACTACCAGGCCCGGGCCCGAAGCTGGATCGACCGGGGGGTTCGCATCGCCGGCGGGTGCTGCGGTACCGGTCCCGACCACGTCCGGGCTCTGGCCGAACTGAGGCAAGGGCAGGGTCAGGCGCCGTGCTCGGGCTAGACCGCCGGCCAGACTGGGCAGGCGAGAACGCCCGTTTCTCTCCCGGGAGGGCTACGGATCCGAGCGGCAACGGCGTCTGAGATCGCCTGTCACGCGGTCACCGATCCGGGGTCTTGTGCGGTGGGTTACCGACTTCGGTGGCAACGCCATCTGCCGGTTCGACCCCAACACGCAGCCGTTCGTCACCTTCACCCTCCCGTCGAGTCCTGGTGACGTGGTCTCCCTGCATTGGGTGTCTGGGTGGTGAAGGACCAACTGCTACCGACGCAACGACCGAGGATCGACAACTCATGTTCGGTGTTGTCAGTCGTCGGTTGCCGTTGTCCAGCGATCGTCCTCGCCGCTCGAAGTCCTCGCTACGGCCGGTGTCTCGGATCCGTCCTGGCGATGCTCGGTGATGAGTCAGATGGCTGTGGGTATCAATTGGGCCATCAGCGGCTCTCGCACCAGCACGTGCGCGGCCAGATGGCCGTTATCAGCGGTCGTTCCTCCTGGTCGGGGGTACGCTGGTCGGTCTCGGGGCTGTAGCTCAGTTGGCTAGAGCACCTGCTTTGCAAGCAGGGGGTCAGGGGTTCGAATCCCCTCAGCTCCACGCGTTTGCCCTGGTCATCGGCTCGGCGCCGAACCCACGTTCCTGTGATACCGGGAGCTGCTAACCAATCTGCTAACCAAGCGGGCTCGAGTCGAGCTCTGACGGGTCGATTCAAGACCTGAGAGAGTCAGGCAGCCGACGCTGACGCTTCCGAGTGTTCTACCCGACTCGATCACGGCCGGTACCGCGATCGCCGATCAGACACATTCTGGGCGGTGACACCTAATAACAAGCCCGTGGCTCGGCTCGGTGGTTCGAGAGCAACAGAAGTGGTGAGAGAGGGTGGGGGGGGTTCGAGAACCCACGCTTGCCCGGGCGCCGTCTCCGGCCCTGGGGGGCCTCCGACGGCGCCCAGAGTCGGTAGCGGGCGAAGTGGTCGAGTGGGCC
>JAOTYQ010000297.1 GCA_029861725.1 Acidimicrobiia bacterium
CGTTCTCGTCAAAGGCCACGTGCAGTCAAAGACCGAGTGGTACAACGATGCAATCGCCGCCGCACTCGACGCCTCCATCGCCAGCTTCGGCGGGCCTCCCTGGTCGGAGGCCGGGTTCGAACAGCTGCTCGACGCCGCCCGGGCCTCGATGCCGGATCATCTGGTGACGGCCGGAGTGGCCGTGACCCAGCTGGTGACCAGCCTCGATCGCATTCACACCAAGCTCGATCGGTTCACCTCCGGCACCTACCGGATCTCGGTCGACGACATCCGGTCCCACCTCGCACGGCTGGCATACCCCGGCTTCCTGACCGGGGTCGGCCTCGACCGGCTCGACGACGTGGCCCGCTACCTCGAAGCGATCGAGCTGCGTCTCGACGGCCTCGCCCGCAACCCGACCCGCGACCTGGAGGCGCTCGCGGTGTGCCGCCGCCTCGACAACGAATTGGCCGCAATCGCCAGCTCTCGACCCTGGTCGCAGGGCCGAGAAGATGCGACCTGGATGCTGGAGGAGCTACGCGTCGGCCTCTTCGCCCAAAGCCTCGGCACCAAGGGCAAGATCAGCGAGAAACGGGTCCGGCGGGCCCTCAACGAGCTCCGGGCGCCCTGATGGAACTGCCGCTCTTCGAGCAGACCGGCGAGCTGGCCCGAGCGCTCGTCGCCGCCGACCTGGGCGAGCTCCGCTTCCGGGCCCACCGGCGCGGCGTCAAGGTCTGGTTCGGCCCGGCCAAGCCGAGCCGGTTCCACTTCGAGGCCCAGCTGATCCCGAACCACCTCGCCCCCGACGGCGCTGGCTCCGACGACGTGACGATCGAGGTGGGATTCCACGCCGAGCACGGCGACGAGCGTCGTAACGAGGCGGTGCTGGAACGGCTCCGGGCTGCGGAGAAAACCTGGCGGCGGGCCCTCGGCGAGCATGCCGTGGCGGGACCGTTCCTGGGCAACGATCATTGGTGCCGGCTCAGCGAGACGTGGACCGAGGCCGACACCGACGACCCCGACCTCGCCTTCGAGTTGGCCAGCCGCCTCGCCGATTACATCCAGGCCCTCCAACCCCTCCTCGAGGAATGAGGGCCCGACCCGGTCAGCGGGCGCGGGTGTGAATCGACACCGCGTAGTGTCCGGGACGGTCGTACGGGACCCCGTCCCACGACGCGTAGCGCTCCTGGAGCACGAGGCCGGCGGCCCGGCACCAGTTGTCGTAGTGCGCCAGCTGGGCCGGCTCGGCCAATGAGCCGCCGCACACGAGCAACCCGCCGGGCACCAGCTGCCGGGCGAGATTCGACACGACGAGCGATTCGTAGCCAGGGGTCACGTAGTTCAGGACGTCGCCGGCCATGATCGCCACGTCGAACTCGCCGTAGAGGTCGACCGTGGCCAGATCGGCCAGCACCCAGGACACGTCGCTGCTCCGCGCACGAGCCAGGTCGAGCATGTCGATGTCGTTGTCGACCCCGATCACCTTCTTGCCCCGCCGGGCCAGCTCGGCTGCCACACGGCCCGTGCCGCAGCCGGCGTCGATGATCCGCTCACCGCCGAGTGCACACACCAGCTCCACCTCGTCGTGCACGCTGGCGCCTTCGGCTTCGAGCCGATCCCAGCGGGTGTTGTACTCGTCGAGGTCGACCCGTTGCCGCCACAACCGCCACCGATCGCTCACGTTGAGCTCGTCGGACATCCGGCGATCGTAGACCGCACCAGTTCGGGTCGGAACCTCTGCTCCAACCGAGCGGCCGAGCGGTCAGACGTCGGCTTTGCGGGCGGTCGCCTGCTTGATCGGGACGCCGGGGGCGGCGCTGGTCGTGACCGCGTCGGTAGCGACCAATCCGGCCTTGCTGAGCGCATCGGCCATCTCTTCGGCACCGACGGGCGTCATGCGGTGGCGGTGGCGACGGTGTCGCCGGCCACCATCGGCTCGGTTCCGGCCGTGATCGGGATCGTCGAAGTCCTCGTCGACGAGCATGATCCGCCCACCCGGGCGGAGCACCCGATGGATCTCGGCCGCTGCGGCGTCGAGATCCTGCCAGTGATGCATCGTGTTGACGCCTACGACGACGTCGGCGGTTGCGTCGGCGATGGGTAGCTGCTCGGCGGTACCGGCGACGACCGTGATCGCCTGCCGGTTGCGCTGAACGAGCCGTCGCAGCGACAGGATCCGCCGCATGTAGGGCATCGGGTCGACCGCAGTGACCTGCGCTCCGCGCCGGGCCGCGGCAACGGTGGCCGGGCCCATGCCTGCGCCGATGTCGACGAGATCGGTGCCACGACCCGGAGCGATCGTGTCGATGACGTGATCGCTAGCCGCCCCGCGCCACATCTTGGGGAGCAGGAGCAGGTAGTGAACGAAACCCCTCAGCCCTCGATCACGGGCATGGCCGTGATCGAGGCCCTGGTGATGATCGTGGCCCTGGTCAGTCAACAGGGAGCCGGGCGAACAGCTCGACCTTGGCTTCTTCGAAGTCTTCGAGGCTGATCGTGCCAGCCTCGCGGCGCTTGTGAAGGTCTTCGATGAGCGCCAGCAGCTCAGGAGCCGATAGCTCGCCCTCGCCCGGGACCAGCGAGCTGTCGTCGTCACCGGTGGTCGGTTCGAGGGCCTCGGCTTCCAGGTTCGCCTTCCGCTGCTGCCGGTTGGCCCGCTTCATGGCGGCACGCTCTTTTTTGGCCTTGTCCCGCTGAAGTTTCGCGAAGCTCGATCGTTGTTTGGCCATAGCGAGCTCCTTGACAATCGCACCCGGTATCCCGGCGTATCCGCATCACGTACTTTCCCGGGAGTAACCCGGGTACAGTCACTCAGGGTACACGTGTTTCGGCCAATTGCTACTCAAGGTGGCAGATTCGTTAGAGACTCGCGCAAAATCGAACGTTCGCTAAGCTCGTGTACCACGCCATCGAAGGCAGCTAGGAAGCCATCGAGCTGCTCATCGGTCACGGCGAGTGACAACGCGATGAAGCCTCGTCGAGCGGTGTAGAAACCCCGAGTGAGCAGGCCGTGGAAGAGGAGTTCGCCGATCCGCTGATCGACGGATCCCAGGTCAGCCGGGGTCGAGATCTCACGGTCCGTGGCGTGGATCCCGAGGATCGACCCCCAACCCGTGGCCTGCAACCCGTAGCGCGAACCCCGCTCGCTGAGGCGGTTTCGCAGCGCTTCGCCTCGCTCGTAGAGCCTGTCGAGCGCCGATTCGGTCACCAGATCGGCCACGGCGACCGCTCCTACCCCCATCGTCAGCGCGTTGTTGTTGAACGTCCCACCGTGCGTCAGCGACCCCCGCCGGGCCGGATCGAAGGCACCCATCAGGTCGGCTGAGCCGCCGAAGGCCCCGAAGGTCATGCCGCCCCCGAGGTACTTCCCGAGCGTCGTGAGGTCGGGGGTGATGCCGAGGCGCAGCTGCGCCCCGCCGATCGACATTCGTGACGTCATCACCTCATCGAAGATCAGCAGCGTGTCGTTGGCGTCGCACAGTCGGCGCAGACCGGTGAGGAACTCGAGGTCGCCCCGGATACCGCCACCGGCGCCCATCATCGGCTCGATCAGCACGCAGGCGATGTCAGAGCCTTCGGTGTCAAAGGCCGAGGCGACGCTGCCGAGGTCGTTGTACGTGCACACGACGTACTCGTAGGGCGCCCGCAGCGGCGCCCCGTGCGGCCCGAAGTACAACAGACCGCCGTGGTAGGCACCGTCGAACACGAGCACCTTGGTCCGACCGGTTCCGTGACGGGCCAGCGACACCGCCATCAGGTTCGCCTCGGTTCCGGAGTTGGTGAACCGGATCTGCTCGATCGAGGGGAAGCGGGCACACAACAGCTCGGCCAAACGGTGCTCGTTGTCGCCGATGGCCCCGAGCGACCAGCCACGATCGAGCACGGCCTGCACGGCTGACGCGATCTCGGGCGGGTTGTGGCCGAACAGCCCGGCCGTGTAGTCGCCGAGCAGGTCGACATAGGTGAACCCGTCGACATCGTGGAGGAGCGAACCTTCGGCCTTGGCCACCCGGAACGGGAACGGATCGAAGTCGAGCACCGAGCGGGTCGAGCCGGCCGGCAGCACCCGGGCCGCAGCCTCGGCCTGAGCAGCGCTCCGAGGTCGTGCCGCCGCATAAGCGCCGTGGGCATCGGCCACCGCCTGGTCGAGGATCGAGACCGTCTCGCTGTAGCGGGGGCCGAGTCCGTGGTCGCTCATGGTGCCATGCTCGCAGCCTCCTGGTCACAGGGCCAGAGACCGCGGTCGAACTGCAGCCCGACCGCCCACCTCCTAGAGTCGGCCCATGATCCCAACCGCACCGTTCGGGTCAACCGGACACCAGAGCACGAGAACGATCTTCGGCGCCGCCGCCCTCAGCGCGATGAGCGAGGAGCGGGCCGCGGCCGCCCTCGACATCGTCGCCGAGCACGGTGTCAACCACATCGACACGGCAGCGTCCTATGGCGAGTCGGAGCTGCGGCTCCGGCCGTGGCTGACCGAGCATCGCCACGACGTGTTCCTCGCCACCAAGACCGGCGATCGGGACGGGCCGGCGGCGCGGGCCAGTCTCGAGCGGAGCCTGGACCGCCTGGGCGTCGACTCGGTCGACCTGATCCAGCTCCACAACCTCGTCGAGGACGACGAGTGGCGGATCGCCCACGGAACCGGCGGGGCCATCGAGGCGCTCGTCCAGGCCCGCGACGAGGGTCTCTGCCGCTTCATCGGCGTGACCGGGCACGGCACGAGGATCCCCGGGATGCATCTTCGGAGCCTCGCCGAGTTCGACTTCGACTCCGTGCTGTTCCCCTACAACCACTCGATGCTGGCCAACGACGCCTACCGCGCCGACGTCGAGGAGCTGCTCGCAACCTGCGCGGAGCGGGGCGTGGCCGTGCAGACGATCAAGGCGATCGCCCGAGGCCGTTGGCCGGAGGGCAGCGAGCCCCGCTTCGCCTGGTATCAACCCCTCGAGGATCCCGACGCCATCGCTCGGGCCGTGCGCTACGTGCTCGGCCGACCCGGGTTGTTCCTCAACACCTCGGCCGACGCCAGGCTGCTGCCGATGATTCTGAGGGCGGCCGCCGCCATCGACGGGGTCCCGAGCGACGAGGCGATGGAGGCCGATCGGGTCGCCTATGACATCACCCCCCTGTTCGACGGTGCAGAACTGGAGCGAATCTGATGACGGTCGTACTGGTGCACGGCAACCCCGAGACCGCAGCGATCTGGGGACCTCTCACCGAACTGCTCGATGGTCACGACGTCGTCGCCCTCTCCCCGCCCGGTTTCGGGGCTCCGGTCGCCGACGGCTGGACCGCCACCCGAGCCGAGTACACCGGGTGGCTTGTGGACGAGCTGGAGACGATCGGCGAACCGGTGGATCTCGTCGGCCACGACTGGGGTGGGGGCCATGTGGTCGCGGTGGCGATGAGCCGGCCCGACCTGCTCCGCTCGTGGTGCATCGACGTGGCCGGGATCCTGCATCCCGACTACGTGTGGCACGACATGGCCCAGCTCTGGCAGACGCCGGATGTCGGCGAGGAGACGATCAAGGCGATGCTCGATGCGCCGCTCGCCGATCGCACCGCCAACTACGAGCAGCTCGGCATGACACCCGACGTGGCGGCCGAACTGGCCGGAGCGGTCGACGAGACGATGGGCCGCTGCATCCTCGGCCTGTACCGCGACGCAGCCCAGCCGGCGCTCGCCGAGACCGGCGCCAGGCTCGAGGCCGCTGCGGCGCGACCTGGCCTTGTGATCATCGCCGAGAACGACACCTACGTCGGCACGGCGGACATGGCCCGGGCGTCGGCCGATCGAGCCGGTGCCAAGGTCGTAGTACTCGAGGGTGTCGGGCACTGGTGGATGCTCCAGGACCCAGCGGCGGGCGCTGCCGCCCTCACCGACTTCTGGACTGGACTGGAGGCTTGAGCCGATGTTGATCATCGCCGGAACGATCTCGGTGGATCCCGACCACCGGTCACGCTTCCTCGACGAGGTGGCACCGATGGTGGCGGCGAGTCGGGCCGAGGATGGCTGCCAGGCCTACGTGTTCAGCGCCGACCCGACCGACACTGACCTCATTCGGCTCTACGAGCTCTGGGACAGCGAGGACGCACTCGCCGCCCACTTCGCCTCGGATCACATGGCCGAGTGGCGCGAGCGCTCGGCGAAACTGCCGGTGACGGCCAGGGACATCGCCAAGTACACTGTGTCGACCGTCAGCCCGCTCGACTGAGGTATCGACAGCGCAGCCGCTGGTGCTGCCCGTGCCGTCTCCAGCTACTACGGTGTAAGACATGGCCGAGGTCACGACCGAACTCCCCAACCCGCTCGACAACCTCTACTGGACCCGGCCCGAGGCCGACATCGAAGCCGACCTCGAGCTCCTTCGCACGACCGCGCCCGTCGTTTTCCTCCCCGAACCCGAGATCCCCGAAGGCATCCCCCTCCCTCCCGGGCCGGGGTCGTGGGTCCTGTCCCGGCACGCCGAGATCCTCGAGGTCTCGAAGAACCCCCAGATCTACAGCTCGGCCCAGGGCATCACGCTGATCGATCAACCGCCGGAGTTCTTCGAGTTCTTCAGCTCGATGATCGCGATGGACGACCCCCGCCACGCCCGGCTGCGGCGGATCGTGTCCGCTGGCTTCACCCCGCGGATGCTGGCCAAGCTCGAGAGCTCGGTCCAGGTGATCGCCGCCGAGATCGTCGACGACGTCGCCGAGCGAGGATCGGTCGATTTCGTCGTCGACGTCGCCGCTGCGCTCCCGCTCAAGATCGTCTGCGAGCTGATGGGGATCCCCGACTCCGAGTACCGTTACGTGTTCGACAACACCAACGTCGTCCTGGGGGCGGGCGATCCAGAGTACGTGGAGAACGAGGCCGACGTGCTGACCGCCATCCTGACCGCTGGCGGCAACCTGGCCACCGTCATGCACGAGGTCATCGACAGCAAGCGGGGCCGCGACGGGACCGACCTGACGAGCCAGCTGATCAACGCCGACCTCGGCGACGACGAGCTGTCCAAAGCCGACCTCGCGAGCTTCTTCATCCTGCTCGTCGTGGCGGGCAACGAGACCACCCGCAACGCGATCAGCTGGGGCCTCAAGTACCTGACCGACAACCCGGACCAGCGGGCGATCTGGACCGCAGACGTCGAGGGCGTTGGCCCGACCGCGGTCGAGTAGATCGTCAGGCTAGCCAGCCCCGTGACCTACATGCGCCGCACCGCCACTCAGGACACGGTGCTCGGCGGTCAAGAGATCGCAGCCGGCGACAAGGTGTGCATGTTCTACCTCTCGGCCAACCGCGACGCCGACGTGTTC
>JAOTYQ010000298.1 GCA_029861725.1 Acidimicrobiia bacterium
GATCGGTGGCATGGACCAGGCCGAGCTCGCCGCGGTGCTTGACGGGCTCGACGCCGATCTGGCCGCCGCTCCACTGTCCGTCGCGGTTGGCCCGACCACGATCGACACCGATCCGGCGGCACTCGGCGGGCGGCTGGATCGCGACGCCATCGAAGACGCTGCGTTCGCCGCCGGCCGGGACGGCAGCATCCTGGCCCGCCCGTTCACCTGGGTCGGCACCTTCACCACTGAGCGCACGATCGACCCCGTCTACGGCGTCGACGAGGCTCGGGCTGCCGACGGTGCGGTCAACGTGATCACTGCGGCGCTCGATGCTCCCGCCGAGCCCGATCTCACGCTCGACGGCGAGGAGCTCACGGTCGTTCCCGGAGCCGTCGGCGTGACCGTCGATCCCGGAGAGCTCGTCGAGGAGCTGCCAGCAGCCCTGGAGGCGACGGCGCCGTACACGATCGACCTCACCCCGGTGACCGTCGAGCCGGAGCTGACCGATTCGCAAGTGCAGGCCGAGGTCGACGAAGCGTCCGGGGCCACGTTGGATCCGGTGATCTTCCGAGTGCTCGACCAGGCGGCCCAGGTCGAGCCGGCCGAGCTGCGATCGTGGATTCGCCTCGACGCCGAGGGAGACGAGCCACGGTGGGTCGTCAGCGAGCAGGCCGCAGCCGAGGGCCTGAAGCCGCTGTTCCCCACGCTCGGTTCCGAGGACCAGCAAGCCCGCTTCGGCGTGGTCGATGACGAGCCGATCATCATTCCGGCGTCGGAGTCCGTGATCTGTTGCGAAGACGAGTCGATCGGCTCCATCCGCGATCAGCTGCTGACGCCATTGCCCGCTCCCGAGGAAGGTGACGGCGAGGGAGAAGGGGGCGACGAGGGCGAGGAGGCAGCGGCACTGCGGGTGATCACGCTGGAGCCAGAGATCGTCGGCAGCGATGAGGGTGTCGCCGAGCTCGAGTCGCTGGGGATCGTGGAGGAGGTGTCGACCTTCACAACCAACCACGCGTGCTGCCAGAACCGGGTCGTCAACATCCAGCGCTTCGCCGACCTGATGACCGGCGCGATCATCCGACCCGGTGAGGCGTTCTCCCTGAACGACCACGTCGGTCGTCGCACGATCGAGAAGGGCTTCGTAGCCGACGGCGCGATCGTCAACGGCATCCTCGAGCCGCAGGTCGGGGGCGGCGTCAGCCAGTTCGCGACCACCTTCTTCAATGCAGCCTTCTTCGCCGGGCTCGATTTCAACGAGTACCAGTCGCACTCGCTGTACATCTCGCGGTACCCGCGCGGCCGGGAGGCCACGATCTCGTTCCCCCGTCCCGATCTCTCGGTGACCAACAACACCCCGTACGGGATCCTCGTCTGGCCAACCTACACGTCGACCTCGATCACGGTGACCTTCTACTCGACGCAGCACGTCGAGGTCGAGCCCGGTGAGCTCATCCGCTCGGCGAACGGCGCCTGCACCCGGTGGACGACGCCGCGCCTCAGGACCTACCCGGACGGGTCGGTCGACGAGGACTCGGTGTTCGCCCTCTACCGTCCGGGTGAGGGGCTCGACTGCAACGGGAACTCCACTCGTCCCGAGGAGGACCCTGCCGGTCCGACAGCCCCGCAGCCCGAGCCAGAGCCGGAGCCCGAGCCGGAGCCCGAACCCGCACCGGACTCGTCAGCCGAGCCGGCACCGGCACCGGCGCCCGACCCCGAGCCACCAGCGCCCGATCCCGAGCCGCCAACCAATCCCGCGCCCGGCCAGGGCATTGAGCCAGACAGCAGCCAGCCGTAGCCAGGCTCCATCCGATGCCCGGATTTCGAGGGCAGGCTCCTACCATTCAGACGTGGCCTTCCCGCCGATCACCGAGCAGAGCGACGAGTGGGCCTGTGATGTGATCGTGGTCGGAGCCGGTCCGGCCGGTTGCGCCACGGCCATCGAGGCGACCCGGGCCGGCTGCAAGGTGGTCGTCGTCGACAAGTCCCGGTTCCCCCGCGACAAGTGCTGCGGCGATGGGCTCACCACCGGCGCTCTCCGCCATCTCGATGCGCTCGGGCTCGATCCGGTGGCGGTGCCGAGCTGGAAGACGATCGACTCCGTCCACCTGCGAGGACCGCGAGGCCGACGGCTCGCGTTTCCGCTCCCGCCTGAGAGCGACGGCACGTTCGCTGCCGTGTGCCGCAGGAGCGAGCTCGACGCCGCTCTCGTCGACCTGGTCCGCCGGGAGGGGGCGACCGTCCTGGAAAGGCACGAGCTCGTCGCCGTGTCGCAAACGGCGGACTCGGTGACCGCCGACGTGGCGGGCATCAGGTTCCACGCCCGGTATCTCGTGGCGGCTGACGGCATGTGGTCCCCGACCCGGAAGCTGTTGGGCATCGGTCCGCCGGACTATCGGGGGGAGTGGCACGCCTTCCGTCAGTACTTCACCGACGTGACCGGTCCGGCGGCCGACCAACTCCTCGTCTGGTTCGAGCCCGACCTGCTCCCGGGCTACGCCTGGTCGTTCCCGTTGGCCGGAGGGACCGCCAACGTCGGCTTCGGGATCCAGCGAGGCCGGGGTCATCGCGTCCAGGACATGAAGAACCTGTGGCCCCGACTGTTGGGTCGCGACCACGTCGTCGAGGCGTTGGGACCGTCGGCCAAGCCCGAGGCACCGCACCGGGCGTGGCCGATCCCCGCCCGGCTTGGCGACGTGCCGCTGGCGGTGGGCCGAGCGCTCTTCGTCGGTGACGCAGCCGCTGCCACCGACCCGATGACCGGCGAAGGGATCGGTCAGGCGATCGAGACCGGGCGCGACGCGGCCCGCTCCATCGCGACCGCCGGGTTCGACGTTCCGGAGCGGGCGGCGGCCCAGTACCGCCGGTGCCTCGAGCAGGGCATGATCCGGGATCACGGGCTGGCTCGGTCGCTGTCGACCTTCCTGCGGGGCTCGCGCCGCACCGAGCTGGCGATCTCGGTGGCTGGGGCCTCCGAGTGGACCCGCCGCCACTTCGCCCGGTGGCTGTTCGAGGACTACCCCCGGGCCGCCGTCGTCACTCCGTCCCGATGGCACCGCCGGCTCTTCACCTCACCCGGAGCGTTCCACCCGAACCGACCACCGGTCAGCTAGGGCGGATGACGACGAGGAGGTCACCGGCCTCGACCGCTCCCACCTCGGGGACAGCGAGCCGTTCGACGACGCCGCCGATCGGAGTCGAGATCGCCGACTCCATCTTCATCGCTTCGATGACGGCGACGGCCTGATTCGCCTGCACGGTGTCGCCCGGCTCGACCTGGATCGACGCGACGCCGGTGAACGGGGCGCCAACGTGACCGGGGTTGCCAGCGTCGGCTCGCTCGCGGCCGGCGGCCGCCACCTCGACCGATCGGTCGAGCACGTCGATCGGGCGGAGCTGCCCGTTGAGCCGGAACACGACGCGCCGCAGTCCCTTGTCGTCGGGCTCGCCGATCGCGTCGAGGCCGACGAGGAGCCGGACACCAGGGCCGAGGTTGATCTGGGCATCGTTCTCGCCCACCGCCAGTCCGTACAGGAAGAGTCGGGTCGGGAGCCGGGACAGATCGCCGTAGGTCTCCCAGTGCTCGTCGAAATCGGCTGCCGGCGCAGGGAACAGGAGCCGTGACAGCGTCGCTCGGACGTCGTCGCCGGCGAGGCCCGCCCGGTCGGTTGCGGTCAGCGGTGCCGGTGGCGTCTTCGCCCTGCGTCCGGCGAGGGCGTCGGTCCGGAACGGCTCGGGGAACCCGCCGACGGGCTGACCGAGCTCGCCGTGAAGGAAGCCGATCACGCTGTCGGGGAGATCGGCGGCTGCCGGGTCGGCGAGCAGCGACTCCGTGGTCGTGCCGGTGGCCACGAGCTGGAGGGCGAGGTCGCCGACGACCTTGGATGTCGGTGTGACTTTGATGAGCCGTCCGAGCATCTCGTCGCAGGCGGCGTAGGCTCCCTCGATCTCTTCGAACCGGTCGCCGAGGCCCAGCGCCACGGCCTGCTGGCGGAGGTTCGACAGCTGACCTCCGGGGATCTCGTGGCGGTAGACGGTGCCGGTCGGACTGACCAACCCGGCCTCGAAGGGAGCGTAGAGCCGCCGGACCGCTTCCCAGTAGGGCTCGAGCCGACCGAGCGATTCGACCTCGATGCCGGTGTCCCGATCGCTGTGGGCGAATGCGGCCACGATCGCCGGCAGGGAGGGCTGGGAGGTCATGCCCGAGAGCGGGGCGGCTGCTCCGTCGACGGCGTCGACCCCGGCCTCGGCAGCAGCGAGATAGGTGGCGAGCTGGCCACCGCTCGTGTCGTGGGTGTGCAGGTGGACCGGATGGTCGAAGCGAGACCGCAACGCCCCGACCAGTGCGTACGCCGCCGGTGCCCGCAACAAACCGGCCATGTCCTTGATGCACAGCACGTGCACGCCGGCCTCGACGAGTCCTTCGGCCACCCCGAGGTAGTGGTCGAGGGTGTACAGGTCCTCGGCCGGGTCCGACAGGTCGCCGGAATAGCACAGCGTCCCCTCGACGAGGGCCCCGACATCGAGTGCAGCATCGATCCCGGGGCGCATTTGGGCGACGCTGTTCAGCGCGTCGAAGACCCGGAACACGTCGATCCCAGTGCCGTGGGCCTCGGCCACGAAGCGCCGCACGACCTCGTCGGGGTAGGCCGTGTACCCGACAGCATTGCGGCCCCGGAGGAGCATCTGGAGGCAGAGGTTGGGAACCGCTTCGCGGAGCCGTTCGAGGCGATCCCACGGATCTTCGTGCAGGAAACGGAGCGCGGCATCGTAGGTAGCGCCGCCCCAACACTCGAGGCTGAGCAACTGGGGCGTCTCGTGGGCGACCCCGCCGGCTCCGGCGACCAGGTCCAGGGTCCGAACCCGGGTGGCCAGGATCGATTGGTGGGCGTCGCGCAATGTCGTGTCGGTGACGAGCAACCGATCGGTGTCGCGCATCCACCGGGCGAATCCGGACGCTCCCAGCTCGCCGAGCAACTGCTTCGTCCCGGCTGGTGGGACGCTCTCGGGGAGCGGCCGCAGCTTGCGGGTCGGTTCGTCGAAGGCAGGCGCAGCGCCGTGCGGGCGGTTCACGGTCACATCGCCGAGCCACCGCAGGAGCCGGGTGGCCCGATCGGAGCTGGCGACGCCGGCGGCCAGCTCCGGGCGATCGTCGATGAACGACGTGGTGACACCGCCAGCCTGGAACTCGGGGTCTCCCAGCACCGCCTGCAGGAACCCGATGTTCGTCATCGGGCCCCGCACCCGGAACTCGGCTACCGCTCGCCGGGCCCTCGCCAGCGCCGTCTCGAAGTCCGGGCCCCGGCACGTCAGCTTGGTCAGCATCGAGTCGAAGTACGGCAGGATCTCGGCGCCCTGATAGCCCCCACCGCTGTCGAGGCGCACCCCGGCACCGCCCGGATCGCGGTAGGCGAGGATCCGACCGGTGTCGGGACGGAAGCCGTTCGACGGGTCCTCGGTCGTCACCCGGCATTGGAGTGCGGCGCCGCGTTGGGAGATCCGATCCTGGACCAGACCGAGCTGCTGGAGCGTCTTGCCCGAGGCGATCTCCAGTTGGGCCCGAACGATGTCGACGTCGGTGGTCTCCTCGGTGACGGTGTGCTCCACCTGGATGCGGGGGTTCATCTCGATGAACACGAACTCTCCCGAGCGGGCGAGGAGGAACTCAACCGTTCCGACGTTTCGATAGCCGATGTGGCGTCCGAAGGTGACCGCGGCGTCGCAGATGGCGTCGCGGATCTCGCTGGCCAGCTGGGGAGCCGGGGCGATCTCGACGACCTTCTGGTGGCGCCGCTGCACCGAGCAGTCACGCTCGAAGAGATGGATGACGTCACGACCGTCGCCGACGAGCTGGACCTCGATGTGGCGTGCGTCGGCCACGGCCCGCTCGAGGAACACGGTGGGGTCGCCAAAGGCCGACTCGGCTTCGCGCTGGGCGGTGGCGACGGCGTCGACCAGCGCGTCGGGGTCCTCGATGCGTCGCAGACCCCGGCCCCCGCCCCCCGACGCCGCCTTGACGAAGAGCGGGAAGCCGATCGCCTCGGCCGCCTCCGGCGCCGTCTCGGGCTGGACCTCGGCCGACTGGGGCAGCACCGGCACCCCGGCCTCCTCGGCTACCGTCCTGGCCCGGATCTTGCTCCCGACGAGGCGGAGGGTCTCGACCGAGGGCCCGACGAACGTGACGCCGGCCGCAGCGCACGCTTCGGCCAGGTCAGGGCTCTCCGACAAGAAGCCGTAGCCGGGATGGAGCGCGTCGGCATCGGCCCGGAGCGCGGCCTCGACGACCAGATCGGCATCGAGGTAGGGCTTGAGCGGGTGGCCCTCGTCGCCGATCTGGTACGCCTCGTCGGCCTTCATGCGGTGGAGCGATTGGCGGTCCTCCCAGGTGTAGACCGCAACGGTCTCGATGCCGAGCTCGTAGGCCGCTCGAAAGACCCGGATGGCGATCTCGCCCCGGTTGGCCACGAGGAGCTTGCGGATCTCGGGCATGCCACGAGCGTGCCACCTCTCGGAGGCGCTGACCAGGCCGCGTCGACTACTCGCCGCGGCGCTGCCGGGGATGGTCGGCGACGAGCTGCCACTCTGCCGGTGGCTGCTCGAGCCCGAGCTCGGCCAGGAGCTGGTGGCTGAACGCGACCCGCCCGGTCAGGTCGCTGGTGACCAGGGCAAGCGCCGCCCGGGCCATGAACGACTCGGGCTCGACCCACGCCTCGCGCTCGGGCGTGATCAATCGGTGATGGACGACGCCCGGAGTGGCCACGATCGAGGTGGGTGACAGGGCGTTCACCGTGATCCCGGTGCCGGCCAGCTCGGCGGCCAGCCCGGTCGAGAATCGTTCCAGGGCCGCCTTCACCATGCCGTACACGGTTGCTCCCGTGGTCGCCGCTTCGTCGCCCGGCTCGGGATGGAGGGCCGCCTTGGAGGAGATGTTCAGGATCGAGCCGCGGCCTCGCTCCCGCATGCCGGGGAGGACGAGCTGCGCCAGTTCGAACGGGGCCCGGACCTGCACCTCGAACATGAGTTGCCAGCGCTTCTCGCTGAATGTCTCGACCGGCTCGAAGTAGGTGACGGCGCCGTTGTTGACGAGGATGTCGACCGGCCCGAGGGCGGTCGTGGTCTCCGCCGCGAGACGCTGCCGGTCGTCGGGGCGGGCCAGATCGGCGGCGATGGCCACGGCCGTGCCGCCGGCGGCGGTGATCTGCTCGACCGTCGTGGAGATCGAGCCCTCGAAGCGGCTGTCGCCCTCCTCGACGGTCCGGGCCGACACGGCAACGGCCGCCCCCTCGGCCGC
>JAOTYQ010000299.1 GCA_029861725.1 Acidimicrobiia bacterium
GCCGACTCCGTTGACTCCGTCGGGGCGCCCACCGCAGCGGGGAGTGGGGACGATCGGCATCCGGCGGTGGCACTCACCCGGGTTTCGAAGGTGTTCAACGCCGGTCGCCGCAACGAGACGACCGCCCTCGACCACATCGACCTGACGATCGCCAACGGTGAGTTCGTCACGCTGATCGGGCCGTCGGGCTGCGGCAAGAGCACCCTGCTACGCCTGGTCGGGGCCTTGATCGAGCCGACCGACGGAACGGTCTCGGTCGCCGGCAAGCCCGCCGATCAAGCTCGTCTCGATCGCGACTACGGCATGGCATTCCAGAAGGCCGGCCTGTTCGACTGGCGATCGGTGGCCGCCAACATCGAGCTTCCACTCGAGCTGATGGGCTGGAGCCGGTCGGCCCGTCGGGCCCGCTCGACCGAGATGCTCGCATTGGTGAAGCTTTCCGAGTTCGGCCGGCACCGGCCTCGGGAGCTGTCGGGGGGCATGCAGCAGCGGGTGGCCATCGCCCGGTCGCTAGCGTTCAGCCCGTCGCTACTGCTGATGGACGAGCCGTTCGGAGCGCTCGACGAGATGACCCGGGAGCACATGCAGGACGAGCTACTGCGTATCTGGTCCGAGACCGACACGACCGTGGTCTTCGTCACCCACTCGGTGGCCGAAGCGGTGTATCTCTCGAGCCGAGTCATCGTCATGTCGCCGAGGCCCGGGCGGATCGCGTCCACCGTCGCCGTCGATCTCGGCACGCGGTCGGTCGACACCAGGGAGGACCCAGCGTTCTTCGCCACGGTGACCGAGGTGCGGGAAGCGCTCCGAGCGGTCGAAGGCGGGCTCGCCTAAATGGGTCGGCTGCGGGCGGTGGCGCCGCCACTCGTCGCCGGTGTGGTGCTCGTCTTGCTGTGGCAGGGCGTCCTCACTGCGCTCGATCCGGAGGGCTTCGTCTTGCCGACGCCGACCGACATCGGCGCCGCGATCGTCGACGACTTCTCCGCCATCCGCACCGGCGCCCTCAACACCGGGTTCGTCGCCGTTTCCGGCCTGCTCGCCGGGATGGTCCTCGGCGTGCTGGCGGCGCTGGCCGTCACCGCGTTCCGCACGGCCGGCGAGGTCATCACGCCGCTGGCGGTCGCTGTCAACGCGATCCCGATCATCGCCCTGGCCCCGATCTTCAACGCCTGGTTCGGCCTGCTGTCACCCCGGTCGAACCAGATGGTGGTCGTCGTGCTCGTGTTCTTCCCGATCTTCATCAACACCGCCCGGGGGCTGACCGAGGTCGACGAGAGCCAACTGGAGCTGATGGATTCCTACGCCGCCGGCCGGTGGCGGGTCATACGAGACGTGCGCATCCCCAACGCCTTACCGTTCTTCTTCACCGCCCTCAAGCTGTCGACCTCACTGGCTGTGATCGGGGCGATCGTCGCCGAGTACTTCGGTGGTCGACAAGATGCACTCGGGCCGATAATCACCCAGAACGCTGGGCTCACCCGTTACGCCGAGGCGTGGGCGGCGGTGGCGGCCGGCGCCCTGCTCGGCGGGTTGCTCTACGCGATCGCAACGTTGCTGGAGCGCTTGCTCGTGCCGTGGGACACCTCTCGACCGGCCGAACCCTGATCGTGAAGCGGGGGAGCGTAGATGGCGATCTGCCGACGTGCCGAGCGATGGGCCGGCCAGTCGGGTAAAACGGGCCGGTGGCGGTGCCGCGGCCTGGCCGAACGCACCGTTCGCAGAACACACAAGGGAGAGATCGATGAACCAGAGGTCAACACTGCGGCGGCTGCTCGCGCTGCTCGCCGCTCTGTCACTGCTCGCTTCTGCCTGCGGGGACGACGACGAGACCGCGACCGACGACGGTGAAGGCGCCGAGACCACCGAGGAAGCAGCGACCGACGACGGCGCAACCGAGGAAGCCACCGACGAAGGCGCCGATGAGGCGACCGAGGAGGCGACCGAGGAGGCCGCCGACGGTGAGCTCACCCCCGTGAATCTCCAGCTCCAGTGGTTCACCCAGGCCCAGTTCGCCGGGTACTACGCCGCCGTCGACCAAGGGTTCTACGAAGACGCCGGGCTCGATGTGACCATCCTCGAGGGCGGCGTCGACATCGTGCCCGCGTCGGTCCTCGACTCTGGCGCGGCCGATTTCGCCGTCTCGTGGGTGCCTCGAGGGCTCGTGCCGCGGGAGGAGGGCGTCAACATCACCAACATCGCTCAGATCTTCCAACGCAGCGCCACCCTGCAGGTTGCGTTCGCCGACTCGGGCATCAGCTCGGTGGACGATCTCGCCGGCCGCAACGTCGGCAACTGGGGCTTCGGGAACGAGTTCGAGCTGTTGGCCGGGCTCCGCAGCGCCGGGCTCGACCCGGACGCCGACGTGACCCTGGTGCAGCAGAACTTCGACATGCTCGCCCTGCTCAACGGCGAGATCGACGCCGCCCAGGCCATGATCTACAACGAGTACGCCCAGGTGCTGGAGTCGGTCAACCCCGAGACCGGCGAGCTGTACCAGCCCGAGGACCTGGTCATCATCGACTGGAACGACGAGGGCACGGCCATGCTCCAGGATGCGCTCTGGGCCGATGCCGACCGCCTCGAGGAGGATGAAGCCTACCGCGCGACGGCCGTCAAGTTCGTCGAGGCGTCGCTTCTCGGATGGATCTTCTGCCGTGACAACTTCGAGGAGTGCGTTCAGATCGTCCTCGACGCAGCCCCGACCCTGGGCGAATCGCACCAGAGCTGGCAGCTGAACGAGATCAACGCCCTGATCTGGCCGTCGCCCGGCGGCGTCGGGTTCATGGACGACTCGCTGTGGGACCAGACGGTCAAGGTCGCCACCGAGGAGGGCATCCTCGCCGCCGCCCCCGATGACGGGGCGTTCCGCACCGACATCGCCGACGAGGCGATCGCCAACCTCGAAGCCGAAGGCGTCGACGTCATCGGCGACGGTTTCGAGCGGCGTACGGTCGAGCTCCGAGAGGGCGGCGAGTAGGACGCACGTCCTCCGGCGCGGCGCTGGTGTGGGTTCGGTCGGTTGGTGGCGATGCTCGGATCAGTCGGTGGCGTCGTCGACCGCGGACATCACGTCGAGACCGGCGAAGTTGCCCTCGGGATCGGCGACCTCGACGATTCGATCGTCGACGTCGTCGTACTCGAGCCGTAGGGCCTTGGTCATCGTGGCATGCATCGCGTAGGTGCAGGTCACATAGGTGAGCTCGAGGATCTCCTCGTCGGTCAGGTGGGTCTGGAGCTCGGCGAACAACGCGTCGGGCACTCGGCCGTGCTGGAGCGTCAGGCAGTCGGCGTAGGCCAGCACGGCCCGCTCGACCGGACTCCAGCAGTCGGCCACCGACCACGACGGAATGGCGGCCACCTGCTCGTCGGTGAAGCCAACGTCTCGGCACGCCTTGCAGTGCTGGCTGAACACGAACTGGCTGCCGACGGTCCACCCCGCCCTCGTCTGGCCGAGCTCCCGTAGCTTTGGGTCGAGGAGGCGATCGGGGGATCGGTAGAACTGGAACCCGGCCGTGGTGTGATCGAACGCATCGGGGACCAGTGCGAAAACCGTCCACCAGTTTCCCGGTGTGCCGCTAGCGGTACCGGGTTCGGCGACCGGGTCACGATCGCCGAACAAGAAGCGGTACATCGACCGACCGAAGTCGTGGACCTCATCCAGGGGAACCTGGCGGAGTCGGGGCATGGCACAACTCGCTTTCGCTCGTCGACCGACGACGGTCGACGAGCGACACTATTGCAAACCCGACGACGTTCGACCACTCACGCACGGTCGTCTCAGAGCTCAACCGGACTGCTGGGCTGCCAGGGCCGCCTTGTCGATCGCCCACAGGTTCTTGTGGGTCTGCCATACCAGCACGGTCAAGGCCAGCACGTTGACGGCGAGCACCACCGGCACGCCCCACCAGAAGACCTCCTCACCGGCGTAGAACACGAAGGTATTGAGAGCGATGTAGCTGATCCGGATCTCGGTGGGACCGAGTCCGTAGTAGGCGATCTGGAACTGGTTGGTGGCGGCGAACGACAGGAACGAGACGGCCATCATCGCGCAGGTGACGAGCAGCAGCAGCGAGAACAGGAACCCGGTGCCACCGGGCGCGATGAACGAGTACCCGATCACGACGCTGCCGGCGAACAGCAGGTCGAGGAAGTGGTCCATGAAGAAGCCCCACTTGATGAGGCCCTCCCCCCGGGTCCGACCGAGCGTGCCGTCGAAGGAGTCGGTCAGCCATTGCCCGAACACCACCGCCGACATCGCCCAGAGCCACAACGGCTCGCTCGACGCCAGCCAACCGAACAGCACGGTCAGGGCCGACCAGCCGAGCGTCATCATCGTCAGGTGCCACGACCGCAGCCACCGTGGTAGTCGGGGCACCCAGTAGTCGATGAAACGCCGCTCCAGTGGACCGAGGATGGACTGACCGTGCTTGCGGTCACCGGCGAATGTCGGGTCGGCCTCAGAAGCCATCGGGTCACCCTACCCGCACCACCCGGCGTGGTCCGGCTGCCGGACCGCGGGGTGTGACCACTCACTGCCCCTCGTCGTCGGCCCGCGGGCTGGCGGTGGTGTGACCGGTACCGTCGCAGCTGGGAGACTCTGTCGGTGGTCCCACCCCCAGCCGGTCGTCACGACGAGGTCAGCGAGCCGGCGATCGGTGCGCCGATCGTGGTCGGCTCGACAACTGCCTCCGTAACCCAGCTGCTGGCGGTGGCGAGCGCGCTCGGCGCCGTCGAGCGCAACCGCCATCGAGTTGGCGGCGATCGGGTCGTGGTCGAGCTCGAACCTGGTCAAGGGAGCGCTGGGCCTGCGGTCGTCCGGGCCCTACGGACCGAGGGATACGCCGCCATCGACGGACCGCTCACGCCCGGCCACGCAGTGGCCTGGGCGCGGCGCAACGCGCCGGTGCGCTTCGCCGCCGATGCGTGTGTCTGCTTCCCCTGGTCGGCCTTCGATCGTGACCGGTTTGCCCTGGTGGTCGAGATCGACCCGGGCGCTGGCTTCGGCAGCGGCGGCCACCCGTCGACGCAGCTCCTGCTCCGGCGCCTTCACGCGATGGATCTCAGCGGGTGCCGCCTCCTCGATGTCGGCTGCGGCACCGGGGTCCTTGCGATCGCCGCCTTGCTGCTGGGGGCCGACCGGGTCGTGGCCGTAGATATCGACGACGCGGCGAGAGCGGCTGCCGCCGCCAACGGCCGACGCAACGGGGTCGAGGATCGCCTCGAGATCACCGATGCGCCGCTCGTCCGGTTGGACGGCACCTTCGACGTGATCGTGGCCAACATCCACGCCCACGTAGTCGAGAGCATGGCGCCGGAGCTACGACGCCTGACCGGTGACGGCCTGCTCGCGCTCAGTGGGCTCTCGCCAGCCCAGCCATCGACGCTCGTCGCTGCGCTGGCGCCGATGGAGCTGATCTGGACCGACGAGAGCGCCGACTGGGTGGCCGTCGGGCTCGGGTGGTCGGGGTGACCAGTGCGATGTCGTCACCGGTCCTCGTCCCGATCCACCCGTGGCCCGTCGAACCGCCGTACCTGCGCATGCTCTCGTTGCAGAAGCGAGAGCGTGATCGCCCACAGCAGGGCGGCCAAGGGGACGGCAGCGGCCAGTAGTACCGCACTCAGCCCTTGCGCGCCGGCGACGAGTCCACCGATGACGAACGCCGAACCCGTCAGGGTGGCCGCAACCATCGCAAGTACGTAGACCAGGGTCCGACGGGGCCGTCGCGCTGGTCCCCGCGAGGGGTAGTGGTAATCGCCCCACTGCTCACCCGGGTCACCCTCGAATGGTGCTTGGGTTTCGTTGTAGTAGATCTCCACCGGACTCCCTCCCATGGCCCGGGCCGTCTGGCCGTTGCCACCGGTTTGGTGGTGAGAGCGGCAGCTCTCACCCCCTATACGTCACCGATACAGGCTGTTGGGGGTCGGTGTCTGCGGCGTTTTCGGCGCTCCCGTTCATCTCGCGCCCTCGGCCGATGTCGCTTACCCCGACTCGGTCCTGCGCAGGTCGTCGATGAACTGGTGGAGGAGCCGCAGCGTCGCTTGGGTGGCGCCGTTGTCGGCCTCGGCCTCGAGCAGCGCGATCCGGCCGCCGACCCGGTGACGGAACATGTCGAGCTCGGTCTCGAAGGCCACGCTGATCGGCTCGCCGCTCGGTGAGGGCTTCTCCGATTGGTAGAAGATCCTCCACGGCTCGTCATGCTCGTCGGGCCGGCCCATCATCAGCATCCCTGCGCCGATCAGCGCCGACAGAGGTGGATCGTCGTCCATGACGATCAGGTCGTAGCGCTCGTTGCTGCTGATCATCGTGATGACGGCTTCGAGATGGCGGATCCGGTCGATGATCGGAACCGAATAGTCACCGAACTCGGTGCAGTTCTCCGAGTACTTGCCGTGCTCGACATAGTGTCGTAGCGCCGACAACGGCACGATGTCGATCGAGCGGTATTTCTCGATCTGTCGCAGGAAGTTGGCGAGCCGTCGCCGGCGGAGCTCCAGGTCCTGCTTCACCCACGGCGGCCACGCCGCCCGACCCTCGGAGCTCAGGCGGTGCCTGGCCAGCAGCCGTCGCTCGTAGGCGTCGAGCGGCTCGGTCAGTGTCGACAGGCCGTACTTGAAGATGAACCGGGGCGCCGGGATCTGCTCCGCTTCCAGGATCGCGTGCTCGACCCACACCTTGGCCTGCTCGACCGCGTACGTGGAGCTCGGATCCGTGATCTGGAACGCCTCGTCGGCCTCGGCGATGAGGTTCTCGCCGTAGTCCTTGATGACCGAGAGCACGTCGCTGGTGTTGCGGTGGACGACTGCGGCGTCGCCGGCCCACGTGAGCGGGCCGGTCGGGAAGACCTCGAGTGCAGCCACGTTCTCGATGATGAGGTAATCGGGCATCCTGGCGCTCGAGCGCTGCCTGCTCGGCCAGTAGACCGAGTAGTCCCCGGCGAGCTCCATGAATGCGATGAAGCGCTCGAACGCCGACCACATGTCGAGGGTGTGCATGATGCCGTACGACAGGAGGTGGCGGACGCTACCGCCGGCGGCCACGAGCCGCTGGAGCTGGTAGGGGAAGAGCTGGCTCGCGTACTCGCGGCCGAGGTTGCGGGTGAACGACCGCTCCGAGTTGAGCTGGATCACCTGGACCGAGACCGACCGGGCCTCCTCGGTGCAGATCGCCAGCGCTTCTTCCAGCAAGCTGCAGGCCGCGCCGACGATTGCTTCTCGCCCTCGGACTACGGCGCCGTCGGGAAGGGGACTCTGCTCGG
>JAOTYQ010000300.1 GCA_029861725.1 Acidimicrobiia bacterium
ATCCCGATCATGGTGGTGGTGGCGATGCTCGGCGCTGCGACCCGGGAGTTGCCGCTGCGGACCTCGTCGACAATCGGCGGCGAGGACACCCCCAGCGGCAAGCCCGATCGGCTCACCACCGATTAGCGGCGGGGAAACCCCTGTCGGCCGATCGGGGCGCTGGCGTCACCGCCGTCGCAGGAGGGGCGACGTCACCTTGTGGTAGGACTCGTCGAGGGATGTGACGACGTCGACGACCGTCGTCTGCCCGCTGGCGAGCGCGCCCTCGATCGCCGGTCCGAGGGCGTCCGGATCAGTGATCCTGATCCCCTCGACGCCCATCGAATGGGCTATGGCGGCATGATCGAAATCCGCGAAACGCGAGGCGATGGTCCGCTCGCGCTGGCCGTGCAGCACCCAGCCGAGGGCCCCGTTGTTCAACACGACGACGGTAATCGGCAGCTCCTCCTCCCGTGCGGTCATGAGGCCGTTCATGCCGATGGCGAAGCCACCGTCGCCGCAGACCGCGACCGCCGGACGGTCGGGGTGGGCCAACCGGGCGGCCAGGGCGCCCGGGATCGCGTAGCCCATCGCTCCCACGCCCGCCGGTTGGATGAAGCTCCCGGAGGCGACCGACCGGAAGTAGTGGGTCATGAAGATCCGGTTCTCCCCCGCATCGCAGCACACGATCGCCTCGGGCGGCAGGGTAGCCGAGAGGTCGCCGATCACTCGCTGGGGAAGCGTGGGCACGGCCGATGAGGTCAACTCCGGGGCGTCGAATCGGCCGTGCTGGTCGACCGCGGCCTGCAGCCAGGCCGTCCGCCCGTCCCGGCGATCGGATCCCCGTCCCGACAGCTCGTCTCGCAGGCGGCTGAGCACCACCTTGGCATCGCCGGCCACCGCCACCTCGACCGGTGTCGTCCACGCCAAGTTCGTCGGCTCCACGTCGACCTGGATGATGGCCTGACGAGTCGGGTCCAGCAGTTCGGGGTGCTCGTTGGCGGTATCGGTCGGACCGAGCTTGGATCCGACGACCAGGACTACGTCGGCGTCACCGACGACAGCGTTGGCGATCGGGGTGCCGAAGTTGCCGAAGACACCGACGGCCAGCGGGTCGGTCTCGGCCAGAGCACTCTTGCCGTTCGCTGTGGTCGCCACCGGAGCCGCCAATTCCGTAGCCAGTCGGCTCAGCTCATCGAAGGCGCCAGACAGGCGAACCCCGCCGCCAGCGACGATGGCGGGACGGTCGGCGCCGGCCAGAAGCTCGGCCGCCCGAGCCAGCGCTGCGGTCTCAACCGCGCTCGTTCCGCCGATGGGCGCCGCCCCTCGCCGGTAGAGGCGGGGACGGCTCTCGGGGCCGACGCGACCGCGAACGGAGCGTGCCGAGAACAGCACCGCCACCGGACCCGGCTCGCCGGACACCGCGTGCTTGAGGGCCAGCTGGGCGCAGTGGGGGGCCTCCTCGGGGCTGTTGGCGACGAAGACCTCCTTGCACACCGAGCCGAACAGGCCTGGAGCGTCCCATGCCCCGTAGCGTCCGTCGCCCGACTGGTAGGGGCCGTGGAGGGCGTAAGGACCGCCGTCGGACAGGTCGCCGAACAGCAACATCGGGGTTGCCGACACGTGGCCCTCGATCGCCCCGATGGCGGCCGCGGTCAAGAACGCGCCCTGCCCCATCGCCACCGCTGGCCGGCCGGTGAGCCGCCCGTAGACCTCGGCCACCACGCCGGCTCGCGTCTCCTCCCGAACGAGAACGGACCTGATCGTGTGAGGGTGATCGTAGAGGGCGTCCCAGATCGGGATCGTCAGCCCTCCGGGCATGCCGACCACCAGGTCGACGCCCCCGTCCTCGAGGACCCGGACCACAGCCTCGGCCGGGCTCACCTCCTCGTCAAGCAACAGCTCCGCCATGATCGTTCCCCTCGACGCGCTCGGCCCGGTCGACGGTGCGCCGTCGACCAGGCGGCGAGCTTAGGACGACTGAGAGACCGGGCGCCCGTCGGCGCCGACGGTTGCCACCAAGCGACCCGTGTCCGCTGGCCGGGCGGACAGAGCTCTCACAAACAGGTGGGCCAGCTCGACAGCGGCCGGTCGGCACCGCTCTCGAACGGGCGCTCGGCGTGCCTGTCGAGGAACTCGGCCAGCACCCGTCGGGTGTCGGCCGGGTCGATCAGCTCGTCGATCTTCATCACGCCGGCACCGTCGTAGGTATCCGTCGCGTCGCGCAGCTCGTCGGCCCGCCGTTGCAGCTCGGCGGTGCGCTCGTCGGGGGGCAGCGTGGCCAGCTGAGCGCCGTAGAGCACGTTGGCCCCCACGTCGGGATCCATGAAGCCGATTTCCGAGCCGGGCCAGGCCAGCACCTCGTCGAAACCTTGATCGGGTCCGCCCAAGCTGTAGAACGCCAGGCCGAAGGCCTTGCGGAACACGACCGTGATCTTGGGCACGCCCGCCAGGCGGAGGCACTGCTGGGCGGTGATGGCCTTGTGCAGCAACCGGTCGTGCTCGACCTGGGTCCCGACCATGAAGCCGGGAACATCTTGCAACGTGATGAGCGGCAATGAGTAGGAGTCACAGAGCAGGACCAAGCGCGTCAGTTTCTGGATGGCGTCCGGGCCGAGAACGCCGGCCTGGAACATCGGGTTCGACGCCACCACGCCGACCGAGTGGCCGGCGATCCGGGCCAGAGCGCATACGACGCTGCGCCCGAACTGGGGACGGATCTCGAGATACTCGCCACCGTCGACGAGGCGGGCCAGCACCCTGCGCATGTCATAGGCCCGCCGACGGCTCTCGGGCACCATCTGATAGAGCTCGGGATCCGCCTCGATGGCCTCGTCGAACAGCATCCGAGGCGGCGGTTGGTTGATGTTCTGGGGCAGATACGACAGAAACCGCCGGATGAGGTCGTAGGCCTCATCGTCGTCGACGGCCACCTGATCGATCTGCCCGGTGATCCGGGCGTGAACGTCGACCCCGCCGAGGTCTTCGAAGCTGACTTGCTCCCCGGTGGCTACCTCTACCACGCGGGGCGACGTGACCGCCATCGAGGTGCCACGGACCTGCACCACGAAGTCGCTGTGGGCCGAGTAGAACGACGAGCCCCCGAAGCTCGGGCCGACGATAGCCGTCGCCATGGGCACCCGCCGTCGGCGAACCGGAAGATGGCCGCCGGGCGTCACCTCGACGAAGCCCTCGGTACCGAGGGTGTCGGGGATACGGGCTCCGCCCGTCTGGCCGAAGTGCACGATCGGATTGCCGGCTCGGTAGGCCGCCTCGATCAGCCGCTCGAGCTTGCGGCTGCCCACGATGCTGCTGCTTCCCCGCTTCACCGTGATGTCATCGCCCCAGACGGTCACCGGTCGGCCGGCGACCCGACCGTGGCCGCCGATCTTGCCGTCGCCGGGCGTCCGCTCCCGGTCGTCGGGGTTGGCCGAGCGCGAGAACGTACCCACCTCGACGAACGATCCCTCGTCGAGGAAGAGAGCCAGGTGATCCCGGATTGTGCGCTCGCCCCGTCCCCGCATGGCGTCGACCTTGTCGGCACCCCCCATCTCACTCCGGATGCGCCGACGACGGTCACGGAGATCGGCGACGGCGGCCGGCAGGTCAACGGGCTCACCCATCCCCGGGACGGTAGCCGTCGACGGAAGGCCGAAACGAAACGGTGGTCAGGTCCCGATCACCGCACGAGCTCGCAGCTCGACGAGGTGCGGGTCGTGCAGGAGCTCTTCGGTGTCGAGCACCGGCCCTCCGGGCACCCCTGCCGCCTCCAGCCTCTCAGCCGCCTCGTCTTTCGTGGACTGCACCGTCGAGGCCGCGATCTCGGTCTTGAGGTCGGCCGCGTTCTCGACTCGGGCGTCATTGTCGCGAGCTGCGCCACACCTGCCTCACCCGGCTCCGAGAAGCGGGCATGTCACTCGAAGCGTTGCAGGCCCAAGCGGGGCACGCCTCGATCGAAACCACCAGGGTCTATCTCCATCTGGCCGATGATTTGCTGGCCGAGCAGTACCGCCGAGCTTCCAGCCCGTCCTGCTCCGCCAACGGGACCACGCCACCCAACACCGCCAGACCGGACGAGCCGACCGCTACAACCGACTCCTCACCGACCTCGAGCCCGACCAATGACCATCAGCTCGAACAAACTGACCGGATCACCTACATACCGATGCCGGGTACTCGCTCGGCCGGCGACCGGCGTGGAACCGGGCATCTCGGCGGGCTCGGCTACCGAACGTGGGATAACGGGCCCCACCTAAGCATCGGCGGACCGCTAGCGGCTATCGCTCTACCCGGGTCAGGAGGGTGATCGGTCCGGTGGTGCTCACCACCACGTCTGTGTCGGTGCTCTTCGGCTGAGTCGACCCGGCAACCTACTTGCAGGTCACACCGAAGCACTCGTCGGGCTCGCCGTTTCCTGCAGCGAAGTTGCCGCCCGGGTCCCGAACCGGCGACAAGACAAGGATGCCCCACGAACCGTTGCCATTGGCGACGTTACGCGACAGCGTCGTAGCCGTGGCATCGGGACCGATGCGGATTCCGACACCGGGGTTATCGATGGCTCGGTTCTTTCGGATGACCATCCGCTCACCGTCGTCGACGTTGATGCCGTACTCATCGAATCCCGAGACGCGGTTCTGCGACACCAAATTGCGATTGGAGTCGAGGCCGATCTGGATGCCGCGATCGGTCGAAGTCTCGTCGCCGACGATCACGTTCCTATGGATCCGATTGGCATCGGCCCCGACTTGGAGCAGCACACCCCAGCGACCTCCGTGGAACTCGTTGTGGTGAACTCTGGTTCGGTCGGCACCAAAGAGCCGAATGCCAGTATCTCGATTGTGGTCGAAGACGGAGCGGCGAATGTGGTTGCCCTCACCCTCCGTTAGCTCGACACCGATGTTGTTGCCCGTCACGTCAAGGCGCCGGAGGTGGTTGTCGTCGCTGCGATCGAGCCAGACACCGAAGGAGAACTCCTGCACCGTGCCGTTCACGACCTTGACGCCGTGATGCGGGGCACGAACGATGATGCCGAACCCTCCGCCGTAGTCGGCGGGCGAAACGCCGTCGATCGTGTGTCCGTTCAGATCGATCGTGATGTCGCTCGCACCGACGATCAGCCCGTCGCCGGGACAGTCGACAAGATCGGCATCGAGTTTGATCGACGAGGTGACGACCTGCCCGCAGGTCACCGTTGCCGCATCGGCCGGTGACGCCCCCATTGTCGCCAGACCAGCGACCATCGCAGCTGCCAACAGACTGCAACTGATGCTCGACTTCATGCCGTTATGCCCCCTGCTATCGATATTGTCTCGAGTTAGGCAGTCCGTCCGAATACAACGAAGCGGAGTCCGGTCTTGGGCGGGACCGATCGACCGAAGCCCCACACTCGCCGCAGAAGCGCGCGGTGGAGTTCACTGGCGATCGACACTGGTTGCAGACGTGCCAGTCTGTCGGCCAGTTGCTAGTTGGAGGTGAGGGCCACTGACCGCCGGAGGAACGGGCGGGCCTGGTCGCAAGGGTGACGGCTAGCCAGACGACAAAGGCGGTCGATGCGAGGAGGATCGCCAGGATGATAACGAGCAGTTCCTGCGGCCTGAGGTTCGGCATCATTGCTCCTCGTCGTTGGCGCTTGAACGCTTCTCAACCGTAGTGCGCTCGGTCGCTCGACGTCGGTCGGTGAGCCATGCTCAACGGCACGTACATGCGCTCGGCATCATCGGCGCCCCGGGAGGGCGTCAGCACTCAGCGTGCCGGTCTACAGCCGATCGGAGCGGGACGGGTGCTGGCCGCGGTGAGAGCTCTCGTTACCGATTCCTCAGACGGTGCGGGGTTGCTTGTGGATCAGCCGGTGGAGCGGGTGATGCCGGCAGCCTTGAGCACCGACGCGGGGACCCCGACCTCTCGAAAGGCGCCATAGGAGATGCCCTTGCGCTCGGCGTAGGAGGGAGCGACCTTGATGAACTCCGCCTCCAGATCGCCGATATCGGTCCCCTGATCCACGCGGGCAAGCTCATCGGTCAGGTCCAGCTCCTCCTGAGCGAGCTGCAACCGCTTCAACGGATCGGCGCCCTCGAGTTGCTCGGCCAGGGTCTCCAGCCGGGCCGTGATCGACTCCTTCGTTCGCTTCCGGCCCCGCTTGGGGCGATTCGACTCCAACCTTTCCAGGTAGGCCCGAACCGCCCGCCCTTCGGCCCGGCCCTGGGCCAGGGCCTCCTTGTGATCACTGCTCATTGACGATTTCGACTTGGCTGGCATGCCTGTACTCGATTCTTGTGAGCCCATCCGCCCCGTGGGTTGCCTCTGATGTTGGGAGACCACGGAGGCTAGCGAGATCCAGGTGTCTACCGGCGCATCCGGCGACTCATCTGTGTCAACCTCGCCCTGCCGCCCTTAGGCGAAGAAACCGTCAGCCGACCGGCACCAAGAAGCCCCACCCACGAGCGCGGCACCGATCCCCTTCGGTTCAGGGGCCAACCGTTCCGCATGACACCCCGCCCGGGATTAGGACTGTTGAACAAAGGCTGAGGTCATGGGGGCACCGTGCCCGATCGCCGGCGGTGGCCGTGTTTCCGATCGCCCGGACCACACGGCATCGCCGGTTGCCGCTCACTGGAATCGGATGTTGTGGGCGGTGATGGCGGGTAGGGTCAGCGAGCCAGGTGCCTACTCGAACCTGAGGTGGGGGGGCCGTCGGGCTTGTCGAATGCCGCCCGGTCCCAACTCGCAGAAATCGATCGACTGTTCCTTTGGGGCCTGGGAGGGTTTCGACCTCTACGTGACATCGACTACGAAATCGAAGCGCTCGGAGACAACGACGCCGCCCTTGTAGCGCACACCTACGACGATGGCCACGGGAGCGACCCCTTCTGGTAGGAAGTCCGTGGCTTGTTTCCCGGTGATCGTGAGTTGTAGATCGGCAGATGTGGACATGGTCTCCCGGTCGCTACCGGCGAAGAAGACTCCCCTGCCGGGGAAGAACTGATCGGTGAGGGCGATGGCCACGACGAACGTCTCGTCACTGCTCACCGTGATGTCGAATGTATGGGACTCGCCGACAGCCAGCTCAAGAACTCCGCCCGGTGGCGGATTCTCGAGTGTGATCGTGGCTTCGGCGGCGACTGCTGGAGTCGCCATCCCGAAGATGGTGGCGAGTATGAGCAGAACCACGGCAAGGCGCCTCATGGTTTCTCCTTTCGCTCGAGGTTCATGCGGAGGTCCAGGCATCCTGCTAGCCCACTAGCCAGCATTTTTTCGTCCGGCGTGGGTGGGGTG
>JAOTYQ010000301.1 GCA_029861725.1 Acidimicrobiia bacterium
CACATCGGTCGACGAGCTACCGGTGAAGGGGCGAGGGACCGGCGGCATTCGCCTGACCAAGTTCAACACCGAGAGCCGCATCGACTACGCGTGGATCGGGCCGGCCGAGCGTGCCATGTGCATCGTCGGTCAGGCCGGGGCGCCGACCAAGCCGGAGAACGTTCCCCAGCCGCTCAGCCTTCGCCCGACCCGCCGCGACGGTGCCAGCAGTGCGACCAAGGCCCGGATCCTCGCCGTCGGCCCGCTCCGGTGGTGAGGCCAGTGCCGCCAGCGAAGAAGACCGCGAAGAAGCCGGGGACAGGAAAGGCGACCACGAAGACGGTGACGACGAAGCGGGCAGGCAAGAAGACGACGGCCTCGGGCCGGAAGCGCAGCGACTACGACGCATCGAAGATCCAGGTGCTCGAAGGACTCGACGCGGTCCGCAAGCGCCCGGGAATGTACATCGGAGGCACCGGCGCCGAAGGCCTGCACCACCTCGTGTGGGAGATCATCGACAACGCGGTCGACGAGGCGGCGGCCGGCTTCGCCTCCCACATCGACGTCATCCTCCACGGCGACGGGTCGATCGAGGTCACCGACAACGGCCGAGGTATCCCCATCGACCGCAAGTCCGATGGGCGCACGGCGCTCGAGGTGGTGTTCACCGAGCTGCACGCCGGCGGCAAGTTCGGATCCGGCGCCTACACGTCCTCCGGTGGCCTGCACGGCGTCGGGGCGTCGGTGGTCAACGCCCTCTCGACCAAGCTCGTGGCCGAGGTCGACCGTGACGGCTCGACCTGGCGGCTCGTCTTCCTCGATCGGGAGCCGGGCAACTATCTGTCGTCGGGGAGGTTCAAGGCGTCGTCGAAGCTGGCGAAGATCAAGAAGATCCCATCCAAGCGAACCGGGACGCGGGTGCGCTTCTGGCCCGATCTCGACGTGTTCGACGGCGAGGCCCGGATCGATTACGAGCTCGTCCGGGATCACGTCGCCCGCGTGTGCTTCCTCGTCCCCGGACTCCACGTGAAGCTGCACGACAAGCGAGGGTCGGGCAAGCAGGCCGAGACGTTCGTGGCCAACGGTGGTCTGGCCGATTACGTCGACTACCTCTCGATCGGCGAGCCGGTCACCGACATCGTCACCATCCACGACGAGGCCACCTTCGACGAGCGGGTACCGGTCGACGGCAAGGTCACGACGGTCACCAGGCGGTGCACGGTCGACATAGCCGCTCGGTGGGTCAAGGGATTCGACACGACGATCGTCAGCTTCGTGAACACGATCCCCACAAGTGACGGCGGGACCCACGTCGCCGGGTTCGAGCGGGCCCTGTCCCGCGTCGCCAACGAAGACCTGCTGGCCGACACCAAGAAGCTGAAGAAGCTCGCGAAGCAGGGCAACGACCGAGCCGTGCCGAGCGACATCCAGGAAGGCCTGGTCGCGGCGGTGAAGGTCACGTTTCCCGAGCCGCAGTTCAAGGGCCAGACGAAGCAGGAGCTCGGGACGCCGGCCATACAAAGCCTCGTGTACGAGACCGTGAAATCCGGCATGGGTGACTGGGTCACCGGCGGGGGCAAGAAGTCCCAGATCAACGCCCTGCGGGACAAGATCACCCAGGCCGTCCTCAGCCGGGTGGCGGCCAAGCAGCAGCTCGATGCCCGACGCAAAGCGGCGAACCTCAGCTCGAACGGCCTGCCGGACAAGCTGGCCGACTGCCGGGTCCACGGCCTGGACTCAGAGCTCCTGATCGTCGAGGGCAACTCGGCTGCTGGTCCGGCCAAGCAGGGCCGCGACGCCGACACGATGGCCGTGCTACCCCTTCGAGGCAAGGTCGTGAACGCCGGGAAGGCCACGCTGAAGCAGGTGATCGAGAACGCCGAGGCCCAGGCTCTGATCACGGCCATCGGTGCCGGGTCCGGTCGGGACTTCGACATTAGCGCCAGCCGCTACGGGCGCATCATCATCCTCTGCGACGCCGACGTCGACGGCAGCCACATCCGCTGCCTCCTGCTCACCCTCATCTATCACCAGATGCGGCCCCTACTCCAAGAGGGCTATGTCTATGCCGCTCAGCCACCTCTGTTCGCGTCGAAGCATCGCGGGGAGCAGGTGTACGCCTACACCGACGAGGAGCGGGCCAGGCTGGGGGAGGAGCTCGGGATCGGCGGCGACAAGTGGAAGCGGTTCAAGGGCCTCGGCGAGATGAACGTGGAGGAGCTGGCCGAGACGACCCTGAACCGGGAGACGCGGATCCTCAAACGCATGACGATGGCCGACGGCTTGGAAGCGACGAAGGCGGCAAAGCTGTTCTCGGTCCTGATGGGGAGCGATGTCGCCACTCGACGGGACTACATCATCGAGCACTCCGGCCTCATCGACGCCGACCTACTCGACATCTGAGGACCGCCGGCTGCGAGCTGCCGGGTCCGCGCCGCCTCCGTGGCACACCCTCGAGATGGGCCTGCTCGACACCGTGCTCGACGAACTGCGGTTCTGGCGGACCGAGACCGTCGAAGCGGACGCCGACATCAGCGGCTGCTTCACCCTGCCGGAGCGACCGGAGACCGGCGGGGGCTCTGCCGACGAGCCGGCAGAGCCGAGAGCCGAGCGATCAGACCTCGGCCTGAGCCAGCGCAGCCGGCAGGGGCCTGGCGTGCACGATGCCGAGGTGCTGGACCGCTCGGGTCATCGACACATAGAGGTGGCGAAGGCCCGAGTCGAGCTCGGTGATCTCGGCCGGCTCGACGACGACGACGGCGTCGAACTCGAGGCCCTTCACCGCCGCTGGGGAGAGGAGGGCCACCGCCTCCCGACCAGGTAGCCCGGCGCCGCCAACCCGATCGGCGGGCACGCCCGCCGCCGACAGGGCAGCCTGCAGCGGGCCGAGTCGGTCGTCGCGGGCGACGACCGCCACGCTGGCGGTGCGACCTCGCAACGCCGCCACTTCGGACACAACCGACGCGGTGAGGTCTCCCGGTGCGACGTCGAGCAACAGAGGAGGGTCTCCGCCGTCCCGCACCGATCGGGCCGGGGTCACACCGGGTGCAGCCTCGGGCAGGAGCCGGTTGGCGACGTCGAGGATCGTCGCCGGCACGCGGTAACCGACCGTCAGCTCGGCCTCGGTGACCGGGTTCGTGTCCCCACTCCCCGAGAGCTCGCCGAGCTGATCGACGATGACGGTGAGGGCGGCCGCCCACGAGCGGCAGGCTTGGGGCACGGTCGCCTGGGCCAGGTCGCCCAGTATCGTCATCGAGCCTGCTTCGGCCCGCCTGGCGAGCATCCGCAGCTCCATGGCCGACAGGTCCTGGGCCTCGTCGACGACCACGTGGCCGTAGGTGGCGGGGACACCGGCGATCAAGTACTGGGCCTCGTCGAGAAGCGCCAGGTCGCCCTGGGTCCACGGCTCATCGCCGGGCTTCTTGGCCGACCGCCGTCGGAGCAGTTGGCGCTCGGCCGTGTCGAGGATCCCGTCGGCGGCGTCGGCCAGCCGCTTCGGGGAGCCGAGGAGGTTCCGGATCACGGTCGTCGGGGCCATGGTCGGCCACATCTTGTCGACCGCGGCCTTGAAGGCGGCGTCCTGCCGTATGCCGGCGCTGAACAACGGCTCGGTGCCGGGGTCGACCCCTGGTCGCTCCCGGTGTCGACGCCAGGCCTCCTGGACCAGGAGCTGGCGGAACACATCGCGGCCCTGGTTGACGGGCAGGCGGCCGGACAGCGCGGTCTTCTGCAGCTGGGCCAGGTCGTCGGCCGTCAGCCGCACCCTCGCCAGTCCGGAGCGCAGCTCGAGGCCGTCGGCCAACGGCTTGATCCGGGCCACGACGGCCGCCCGGACGACGGTCGCCATGTCGATGCGTCCCTTGAGCTGGGCCACGGCATCGTCGTCGGTCGCACGTTGCCGGTACCTGGCGGCGACCAGCCCGGCCAGCGTCGTCTGGGTCACCGCGGTCTCGCCCAGGGACGGCAGGACCTCGGCTATGTAGCGGAGGAACAACGGGTTGGGGCCGACGACCAGCACCCGCTTCTCGGTGAGGGCGACTCGATGCTCGAACAAGAGGTAGGCAGCCCGATGGAGCCCGACTGCGGTCTTCCCGGTGCCGGGCCCGCCCTGAACGACGAGCAGCTCCTCGAGGGGCGCCCGGATGATCAGGTCCTGCTCGGCGGCGATCGTGGCCACGATGTCGCGCATCTGGCCAGTTCGGGATCGCTCCAGTTCGGCCAGCAGCGGATCGGGCAGGCCACCGTGAGCACCGGAGCTGGGATCGTCGAGGTGCTCGTCGAGCAGGGCGGTGATCCGGCGGTCCTCCACGATGAACCTGCGACGGAAATCGAGCCCGCACGGGTCGACGGCGGTAGCTCGGTAGAAGGCAGCGGAGACCGGCGCTCGCCAGTCGACGACGACCGGTCGGGCGTCACCGTCCTCGACGTGACGGCGACCGACATACCAGCGGTCGCCGTCGTCGGTGTCGATCCGACCGAAGCACAGCGGACCGGTCCCCTCCCGCAGGGCGGCCTCCCGACGCACGAGGTGATACTGGACGATGCGGGCATCGACGGTGTCCTCGTCGGCGACGGCCCGATCGCCGATCCTGCGGACGTCGGCCGCCCGAGCTTGCATCGCGCTCAGGCAGTCGTACGCGTGGTCGAGCCGCCGCTGCTCGCGCTCGATCTCGGCCCGTTCGTGGTCGCTGCGACCGGCGGCCCCCTCGCCCGACGCCGCCGTCGTCACGACGGCTCGGAGGTCATCGGATCGTCGCCGGCGACCGGTCCCGACAGGCGGCGATAGATCAGCGCCAACCCGACCCCCCACAGCACGGCGGCCGCGCCGTTGCCGATCGCGTTGAACAACTGGCCAATGGCGAAGATCGCCGGGTTGTCCCCCATGACCTCGACGAACCGGATCTCTTCTGCCCCGGGCTCGATCCCCACCGAGTCGCCACCCGCGACTGCCCGGAACGGGGCGGCCACGATGCCGGCGACGAGCGAGAGCGTCACGCTGATCAGGACGAGGACTGCCGTGCGGCCGAGCAGCGCCCAGAACCGCGCTGCGGTCAGCCGCCAGCTCGTCACCAGCGACGCCGTGCCGGGCGGGGAGAGCGAGGCGGTCACCGGGGCAAGCGACAGTCTGATCGCCAGCCAGACCGACCCGGCCAACCACACCGGGACCGTGATGACCAGCAACAGCGGGGCCACCGCCCCGGTGAGCGCCATTGCGAAGTAGGCCACGAAGAGGGCGACCACCACGGCCAACACCACGCCGAGGGCTCGGGGCAAGCGGGCCAGGGCGGTCATCAGCGACGCCGACCACGGCTCGGGCCGCTCGTCGAGGGCGGCGACCGCCTGACGGATGGCGGCGACGCTGAGGAACACCGATGCGACGAAGAGGAGGAAGAACGAGGCGGCGACCAGGCCATACGTGCCAGCTCCGACTCCTTCGTTGGCGAAGCTGGGTTCGCCGGTATCGCTGTCGAAGCTCACGACGAGGTTGCGGAAGCCCAGCCAGACACCCATCCCGTTGAGGAGCCCGGTCGGGATCATCAACACGACGATCATCGGGAACAGATGTCCGGCACGCGAGCCGACGAGCCGAAAGAGCTCGGTCATCCACTCGCTTACCGGCTGCAGGCCGGTGGTGGGGAGCTCGGCCGATTCAGACGTCTGCTCCGTCCACGTGAACCCGTCCCACCACCGCAGACCGTGACCGGTGGTCGGATCGGGATACCAGCCCGGGGGCGGGCCGGGAGGTGGTGGTGGCTCACTCATCACAGCTCACTCGGTGGCGGTCTCGGGCAGGGGCCGATCGTCGAGTTCGGCCATTACACCGTAGTGATCCGACCCGACGACTGCGCCGCGAGGCTCGACCCCGACGAGCTCGGCCGAAACCGGGTTGGCAAACCCCTTCGCTCTCGGCCATGAGACGAACAGGTAGTCGAGCCGCCGCCGGGGCCACAGCGCCTCGTCGGAGTTTGGGTTGTCGCGGGTCCACGTGTGGCCTGGACCGTCACCGACCGCATCCCAGACGTCGGTGAAGACCAGACCCGGCAGATACGGCCGGCTCAACCCGGTCAGCCTTCGGATCTCGTCGGACTCGGGCACGGCGTTGAAGTCACCGCCGAGAATCACTGGCGGTGAGGTCGGGTCCGGTGACCGATGCCGGTCGACGAGGGCGACGACCTCGAAGAGCTGCTGCTCCCGCAGCTCGCTCTTGTCGTACTCCCAGGCGAGATGGGTGACGACCACGACGATCGGGCTGGTCGGAGCGTCGACCTGGACCGCCAACGCGCTGCGATGGGAGGGCTCGCCGGTCGGCCCGGACAGCGCGACCTGCTCGAGGGTCCGGACCGGCCATCGGCTCAGAACGGCGTTGCCGAACTCGTGAGGTCGTCCGAGGCGGGATCCGGTCAGGTTGTGGGTACGGGCGACCTGCATCCGGTTTGGAGCAGCAAGCTCAACGGCCTGATCGCGCTCGCCGTCGGCCCAGACCTCCTGCAGGAGCACGACATCGGGATCAACCCGTGCCAGCTCGGCGGCGATGACGTCTTGACGGGCTTCCCACGAACCGAATCGCCACCAGAGATTCCAGGTCAGGATGCGCATGACCAGGTCGAGGGTAACCCCCCGACGAGCTCTGGTGGCAGGCCTCTGAGGTGAGTCGGAGTCGGTGCCGTCGCGAGGCTCGGATCGTTCGTGAAGTCCGTCACAAATATTTGACCGATCGCTCAGTCTTGGGGCACGATCGTCGAAGGAGACGTGGTGCCGGACCCGCTTCACACCACGGCGAACAGATCCAGCTCGGCCCCGAGCGTTGGTTCCGGGACGAGCGAACGGAGGCCGCATGGATACGGAGTTCACGCTTCACCCCGAAACCGATGTCGGTTGGGCCGAGCAGGCGATCTGCAAGGGACTGACCCATGTCTTCTTCGGGCCGGCAGCGGAGCGGCCCGAGCGCCGGGTCGAGCGTGAAGCGATCGCCGCCGCCTACTGCATGGCCTGCCCGGTGCTGGACATCTGCCGAGAAACCGCCAGGTTGAACCGAGAACATGGTTTCTGGGGGTGCGAGAACGACGAGCAGCGGGCCGCTGCAGGCTACGCCCCCCGATCGCCAAGTCGCCGGGCGGTGATCCAAGCCCGTGACGCGGCGCGCCAGCACCCCGAGCGCCTGGTCTCGGTGCCTGCCGGCAACTGAGCGAACCTCGGTCTCGCCGCCGGTGGCCAGGTCCCGGCCGTAGGGTGTCGGCGTGACCATCGACGCCGTCCTCCTGCTGT
>JAOTYQ010000302.1 GCA_029861725.1 Acidimicrobiia bacterium
GCAACCCGGATCGGTGGGATCGTGGCTGGGCGGGAACGATCGGTGATCGACGGGCTGACCGAGTTCGGCCGGCTGTACGGGATGGCGTTCCAAGTGATCGACGACATCCTCGACGTGATCGCGACCGACGAGCAGCTCGGCAAGCCGGCCGGCAAGGACATGCTCGAGGGCGTCTACTCGCTGCCGGTGATCCACACCTTGTCGTCGCCGGTGGGGATGAAGCTGCGCGAGCTCCTGCTCGACGGGTTGGCCGAGAGCGACCGCCATCTCGCGATCGACCTCGTCCGCCAGGGGCCCGGCATCGACAGCGCTCTGACCGTGGCAGCGGGGTTCGTCGATCGGGCCCGCAGCGAGATCCTCGCCGTCGCCGACAACCGGGCCGCCAATGCGCTGGCCGACACCGCCCAGCACTTGCTCGACTCGGTGACGGCCACCCGGCCGGCGTGATCGGCTGGTTCTGCTCGGTCCGTTGGCCGTTGGGGATCGTGTCGAGTTCGGGGATGTTCAGGCCGAGCTCCGGGCGGCGGGCGCCGACCGCCGCACCTACTCCTGATACAGGCGGTAGTTCCCGATCACCGTCCCGGTCATCGGGGCCGGCGGCTCGTCGCAGCGGGCCGCGATGTCGGCGGTGAAGCGGCCGAAGGCCTCGTTCTCACCGAGCGGGTTGGCATCGTCGGTCTGAGCGATGTGGACGAAGGTCACCCCGTCGTCCAGGCGGACCGTCGCATAGCGGAGCCCGCCGGGCTGCGTGCGGGCCAGCTCCTCGAACACCGCCTCGACCAGGGCCTGGTTCTCGTCGCCCCGCCCTTCGGACACCTTGTAGCGAACAACCGTCGTCGTCATGGACTCCCCTTCTCTCTCACTGTTCGTCTCTCTCACCGTCTTCGCCGCGGTATGGTAACCTTCTCGTTACCGTAACACACCGGTTACCACGCCGGGTAGCGAGGAATCCTATCGTCGATGGCTCACCCTGCTAACAGCACCAACCCCGACCAGCGGCGCCCGGGCGAGGTTTTCGAGGCGCTGGCCGATCCCAACCGGCGGGCCCTGATCTCGATGCTGCGTGAGGGCGATCAGTCGGTGCAGGTGCTGGCCGATCGGCTGCCGATCAGCCGGCCAGCGGTCAGCCGCCACCTGCGGGTCCTGAAGTCGGCCGGACTGGTCGTCGATCGGGCCGAAGGGACCCGCCGCCTCTATCGGCTCGACGACGCCGGGATCGACGCCGTCCGCCGGTATGTCGAGTCGATCTGGGGTGACGCAATCGGCCGGTTCACCCTCTTCGCCGAGAACACCGCCCCGCCGCCCGACGGCGACCGCGCCACTGAGGAGACCGACGAGTGAACGATCCCGAGCCGCTCGTGTTCGAGTTCGTCGTCGACTGCGGACCCGATCACGCGTTCGACGTGTGGACCGCCCGCCTCGATGCCTGGTGGCCCCGGGACCATCGGCAGAGCGGCGAGCCGTCGAGCCGGATGGAGCTCGAAGGGTGGGTGGGCGGCCGGCTCGTCGAGCGCGGGCCGGACGGTCGGATCTTCCAGTGGGGTCTCGTGACCCGGTGGGAGCCCCCGCGGTCGCTTTCCTTCGACTGGCATCCGACGTCCGGGCCGGACGGGCCGACCGCCGTCGAGTTGACGTTCACTCGGATCGGCACGCCGGTCGACGGGCCCGGTGGCCGTCCAGTCGATGCGTCGGCTGGCGTCGGCCCTGCCGACCGGACCGCGGTGCGGCTGGTCCACACCGGATGGGAGCGCTTCGGTCTCGAGGCCGAAGGTCGGCGCTCCCGCAACCAGCAGGGGTGGGAGGACCTACTGCCCCACTACCGGCGGGCCGCCGATCTCTGCTCCCCGGACAGCCCGATCACCTAGGCTTTTGTCCATGACCGCGGCCATCCGCAGCGAGCCCCGCCTCGGGCGATTCACCGCGGCCCGCGTATCGCCGCCAACGCGCCGGAGCCTCCTCAAGGGTCTGCTGGCCTATCGCTGGCTGACACTGGCATGGGCCCTCGGTGTGTTCTCGTGGGAGGTGTGGTGGCGGCACCGCTACGACTGGGCGGAGAGCGTCGCTCACCCCTTCGTCGGCCTTGCCCTCGGCGGGGCGGCGGTGGCCCTGACCGCTTCCCTCACCGCCCTCTACCAGATCGACCCGGACCTGCTCCTGCGTCCGCTTCCTGTCATCGCCGAGATCGCCATCGGCACCGTGATGTTGCTCGCCGACACGTGGATCTTCGGATCGACCGACCACCCGCAGACGCTCCCGTCGGTCTGGGTCGTCGGCGCCGTCGCCAGCGTGGCCATCGCCGGCGGCCGACGGGCCGCCGTCGTGACCGGGGCGGGGATGGGGCTGGCCCGCTACGTCGGCCTCGTCCCGATCGCCGGCGTGACCGAGTCGGCCTTTCGCGGCCTGTCGACGATGGTGCTGCTCGCCGTCAGCGGGTGGGTGATCGGCTACATGCTTCGACGGCTGGCCGAGACCGACCGGTTCATCTCGGCCTACCGGGCTCGAGAGGAAGTGGCCCGCACCCTCCACGACGGGGTGCTCCAGACCCTCGCCGTCATCCAGCGCCGCAGCGACGACGCCGAGCTGGTGGCCCTCGCTCGAGGCCAGGAGCACGAGCTGCGGGAGTACCTGTTCGGCACCGCGTCGGTCGACGCCGATCTGGCCTCGGGGCTCCGGGCCGCCGCCCACCGAGCCGAGGAGCGGTACGGCCTCAGGGTTCAAGTCGTCGTCGCCCCCGATCTGCCGGCCGGCAGCGAGGACGTCATCCACCGCGTCACCGGTGCGGTGGGCGAGGCGCTGACCAACGCCGCGAAGCACGGTGAGGCCGCGACCGCAACGGTCTACGCCGAGCCCACCGATCACGGTTCGATCTTCCTGTCGGTCAAGGACGACGGCCGAGGCTTCGACGCCGACCAGATGATCGAGGGTGAGGGTGTCAGCCGCTCGATTCGGGGCAGGATGGCGGAGATCGGTGGACGGGTCGAGATCGATGGCCGCCCCGGCCGGGGCACGGAAGTGAGGATGTGGGTATGAGCTGGAAGAGCCGGGTCACCGTGGTCCTAGCCGACGACCACCCGATCTGGCGGTCGGGGGTCCGGGCCGATCTCGGCGAGAACTTCCACGTCGTTGGCGAGGCGGGCGACGCCAAGGAGGCGGTCGAAGTCATCACGGCCACCCAGCCCGACCTGGTGGTCTGCGATCTGAACATGCCCCATGGTGGAGGGCTGAAGGTGGCCCGGGAGTGCGGCGAGATGACCAACATCATCATGCTCACCGTCTCCGAGGCGGAGCGCGACCTGCTCGACGCCGTCGCCGCCGGGGCCACTGGATACCTGGTCAAGTCGACCCCGCCCGACGAGCTCCGCGATGCGCTGTGGAAAGCGGCGCAGGGCGAGCCCGTGTTCTCGCCGGCCCTCGCCAGCCTGGTCCTGGGCGAGTTCCGGCGCATGAGCAAGGACGCTGGCGGTGTGCAGCCGCTGTCCGAGCGCGAGCGAGAGGTGCTCCAGTACGTGGCTCGGGGTCACTCCTACAAGGAGATCGGGGAGGAGCTGTTCATCTCGCCGAAGACGGTCGAGAACCACGTGCGCAACATCCTCGGCAAGCTCCACCTCAATCGGAAGCAGGAGCTGGTCCGTTACGCCCTCGAGCACGGCATCGAGTAGGCCGGGGGGACCGTGGGTGCCACAGCACTCAAGGGCGGCTGAGCTGGACGACGGTCGGGTGGCGGTTGACGACGAGCACCCCCCGACCGGGCGGCATCGGCAAGCCCGGTCGGATCTGAGGCAGACAACCGGTGACCTCCTGCACCTCCCTCGGCCCGGGTGGCTGGAGGTAGAGGATCGAGCGGGCCTTCCTCATCTCCTGGAGGAGCCGGTTGGTGCTGTAGCCCCGGAGGCCGACCGCGGCCGCCACCCACCGCACCCCGACCGAGCACAGCTTGGCCATCGGCGGTTCGAGCAACGGATCTTCTAGCAGGTCGGCGTCGTCGAGCAGGAGGATCGGAGCCTCGCCCGGGGCCGCCCCGTCGCCCAGCTCCACGACCTCCTCGATGACGGGGGCGACGACGTCGGCCCGCCCGAATCCGGCCCGCGCCAGCGATTCGAGACCGGCGAGGGGCGATCCGGCCGGACCGACCGCCCACACCTCCCGGCCGGTGACCGTCAGCTGGCGCCCGATCGTCATCAGGGCGGTCGAGCGGCCGGAACGGGGGTCACCGACGACGGTCAGATCGTTGACGGTGAGGTCGAGGCTCACCGGCTCGGTCGACAGGTCGCCGATCCCGATCGGCACCTCGAGGGGCCGGTGGCTCGGCGAGAGGAGCGGCAGTTCGGCTGGCAACGGCGCGGTGACCAGCTCGGGCTCGGCCCGGGTGTCGATGCGGGCGGCGACGGCCCGAACCGCCTCGGCCGAGCCGGCGGCGGCCGGGGCCGCCGACACCTGGGCAACCTGCATGGTGTGACCGCTGTGGAGGACGCCTCGGCCGGGGCCGGGGTCGAGGTCGGCCAGCGAGCCTGCGGGAAGACCGAGCTCGGCGTACCCGCCGGGGTCGGCCTGGCGGAGCACGATCCGGTTCGAAATGGCCGACAGTACCCCGGCCTTCACCACGCTGCGGCGCGATGCGGTCAGTGCGGTGTGCACCCCGACCTGGCGCCCATCGACGATCACCCGGTTGAGGGTCTCGAGCCAGCCGTACAGGGCAGCGGGAGCGCCAGCCCCCTCGAAGCTCTGGGCCAGGTTGCCGTAGTCGTCGATCAGGAGCAGCACCCGACCGAAGGGGGGCGGATCCGACCCGTGCCGGGCGGCCGCGGCAACGTCGGCCCGGCGGCGTTGCAGGAGATCGTCGAGCACGGCGATGAGCCGGGTGCTGCTCTCGGTGTCGTCGCCGGTTGCGATCATTGCGCACTGGGGTAGGGCTGCCACCGCTGACAGCTCCCTGGAGGCGTAGTCGAGGCCGACGATCGTCAGCGGGCACGCCGGTCCGTCGGCCGCAGCCCGAGCCTCGGCGTCGTCGAGCGCCGCCGAGACGGCGAGCGTTCGGAGCGCGGTCGTCTTGCCCGATCCTCCGGTGCCGAAGATCGCCAGACCGCCACCTGCCTCGAAGTCGACCCGGGCCGCGTACTGGGCCTGGCGCTCCGGATCGTCGACCAGGCCGAGCGCCACCGACCAGCGCCCGGGGTGGCCGCCGGCCGTGGCTGGACGGACGGCGGCGAGGGGCAGCTCGGTCGGTAGCTCCTCGAGCCAGGGTGACCGACCGGGTCCGAGCCCGAGCTGGTTTGCGGCTCCGTCGATCGCGGCCAGCAGGCCGTCGACCTGGGTCGTGGCGGTCTCGTTGGTGCCGACCTGGGTCCCGCCGAGGTGGGACCGGCTGCCGTCGGTAGCGGTCGCCTGGCCGCCGCTCGTTGCTGGTCGGGCGATCGTTCGGCGGGGATCGGCAGAGGTGAACGGGGCGACGGCGACCGGTGGAGGGCCCACGGCGGCCAACAAGGGAGCGCCGGACCAGGCGCTCTGGAAGGCGACCAGCTCGCCCGGGCCGATGCGGGCGAACGCCCGACCTCGCAGCGGAGTGGGGATCGTCGCCGCGTCGGTAGTACCGATGACGCTGCTCGACTCGGTACCGTCGAGCACGCGGAGGCTGATGCGGAGGTTCGTGTTGGCGAGGATGTTCTCGTTGATCGAGCCAGATGGCCGCTGGGTGGCCAGCAGGAGGTGGATGCCCAGGCTCCGGCCCCGCTGGGCGATGTCGACGATCCCGGCGATGAAGTCGGGGACCTCCTTGACGAGCGTGGCGAACTCGTCGACGACGATCACCAGCGACGGAGGTGCTTCGCCAGGGAGGCGCTCGACCATTTCGGCCAGATCCTTGGCCCGGCCCTGGAGCAGATCCATCCTCCGGTTCAGTTCGGCCCGGAGGGAGATCAGGGCGCGCCGAGCGAGGTGGGCGTCGAGATTGGTCACGTAGCCGACGGTGTGGGGTAGGTCGGTGACGAGGCCGCTCGACGCACCGCCCTTGTAGTCGACGAAGAGAAGGTTGAGGGCGGTGGGTGGGTTGACTGCAGCGAGGCCGGCGACGATCGACATGAGCAGCTCGCTCTTGCCCGAACCGCTCGTGCCGCCGATGAGCCCGTGCGGGCCCTGGGCGACGAGATCGAGGACGAGGGGTCCACCGACCGCCAGGCCGATCGGGGTGGGCAAGCTGTGACCTCGCGGCTCGGACCAACGGCCGATGACCCAGTCACTATCGACGGTGTCGGTTCCCAATGCTTGGTGGAGCGTGACCGTGCGGGGCAGTGCGGTGGACCCGGTGGCCGATGAGGCGTCCCGGATCGGTGCGAGGTACCGAGCGACCGCGTCGGCCGTCGCGACGGGGACCCGGTCGATCTCGACCCGCCGGTCGCCGGTGGCCGGATCGGTGGAGGCGATCGTCGACGGGCCCGTCCCGAGCAGCGGCGCGCAGGTGACCACCGATCGCGCCTGGCGTGGAACGCGGTCGGGACCGGCGGTCAGCCACAGGACGGAGATACCGGCCCCGGGGCAGAGGTCGAGCAGCCGCGAGACGATCCCAGGCTCCGGTTCGAGTCTGCGATCGATGACGGCGAGCAGCCGCGGCCAGCGACGATCGATGGTGCGGTCGCGCTCGCCGGCCCGCTGCTCGGCCACCGCCAGCAGCGCTCGCAGGAGCCGATTGGCCTCCTCCGTGGTGCAGGCCAGGTGGTCGAGCGCCAGCGGTGAGCTGGCCGAGCGGGCGTGGGGCAACCACTTCATCCATGACGCCATCGCCCGATCGGGATGGGCGGCCCCAACGATGACGAGGTCCTCGGGGCTGTGGAGGCAGGCTGCCTGCACGACGAGCGAGGCCGCCAGCTGAGTCGTGTCGGTGCCCGACCCGACCAGGCCGACGACGTGCTCGCCGGCCACGTCGATGGTCTGCGGCACGTCGTCGAGAGTGGCGAGGCCGTCGAGCTCGCGCTCCAGCTCGTCCCGCAGCGCTTCGTCGCCCCGAGTCTCAGGCTCGACGGTCACCGCCGCCGGCACCGAGCCGAGCCCGACCCGAAGCAACAGGAAGTCGGGGGCGGGCCGGTCGCGGATCCAGAGGTCGGGGGCCCGGTCGCGGGCTCGGGCTGCCAGCGTGGCCACGTCGGGCGCGGCCTCGAATCGGCGCCGACGTTCACCGGCCAGCGCCGTTCGCAGGTCGACGCGGCGTTCGGCCAGCTTCCGCCGG